>JALOPY010000155.1 GCA_025453735.1 bacterium
GTTTGTCCCACTCCTTTTATTCTTTGCAATTGCCCCCGCATTGAAGATAATGGCTGTTTCAACTGGGAGATCGAATAAGCAGCATACCCGAACGGTGACGATCGTCCCTGGATTTTGCAGAGATAATCGATCTGTCCCAGCAAAACCTCCACCAGATCATTTTCGTTCAACATATCACCAAATAGATGCTGTGGCATCCGAATGGGAATTTTATATTTCTTCGCAATGGGAAGAAAGGTCTGGTGAACTGAGGCATAGTATATATCTATTGCCTGTCCCCATTCATTCAGTTGAAAAATGTGCTCATATTCGGTAATCAAATTTGGATAATGTTTTTTTAATACCTCAAAAAAATATTGTTTCTGTCTGCCGTCTTTCAAGGTCATGCCGCTGAAAATGATATAATCGATGCCGACCTCTTTTGCCTTTTGAAAGACTTTTTCGATCTGCTCTGGCGTATCGGTAATGAATGGAATCACTGGCATCAAAAATAATCCGCAGTGAATTCCCGATTGCTTGAATTGGCGGATCGTCTCCAATCGCCGACTGGGAGAAGGAACGCCAGGTTCGAAAATAGCGCTGATCGCATCGTCCACCGAAGAGAAGCTGAAATTGACAATCGCCCGAGTTTGTTCGTTTATCTTTTTCAGAAGATCAATATCTCGTTCGATCAGAGTCGATTTGGTGAGGACATGAGCGGGCAGCTTGAATTCCAGCATCAGCTCCAAAGCCTGGCGGGTCAATTGGTATTTTTTTTCAACAGCCTGATAGCTATCGCCAACCCCGCCGCCAACCATCATGAAGCATTTTTTCAATGGCACTCGCTTGCGTTTCGGATCGAGCTCTCGGCGCAGGATGTCGATGGCATTAGTTTTCACTGCAACTTCCTCGCCAAATTCGCCTTCCACCTGGTACTTTTCCGCCCTGCCATCGCAATAGACGCAATTGTGAGCGCAGCCACGGTAGAAATTCATACCATAGCAGGAGACGAACCAGGAGTCGATGCGCTTGTGCTTGCGCAAAATGGATTTTGCTTCAATTTCTTTGATGATCACTTCGGCGGTAGATCCTATCTTTATATTTGTATTCGTCAACTTTTAAAAGGTCCATCACCTTGATCGGCTCTTGCTTGACTAAATTGCGGCAGGCTCGATAGGCGATCCAAAAGGAATTTGGATTTCCACTTGCGACCAACTGTTTCACCAATTCATAAACCAGATCAGGCAGCCGTCTGGCAAGATCGCTCAAATTATTGCCCACCGCAGTTCTAGGATAGGCGACGGGCTCTTTGAATAAATTTTTTAGAATTGATAACGGATAATCGGGATGCTGATAAAACCATCGATTTTCCTGAACGGGACGCAATGTCTCTGCCACAAAGCGCCGAACGTTTGGATGCTCTGATTTTGTCAGTTGCAGCAAATAGTCTTTCATCTCATCAGGAAATTTTTTGATGAGCATTTTGAAAAACATCTGCGACATTTCTCGCACATCCCAATTTTTATCCATAGCAGCGGATTCAAAAAACGGGATAACTTGATCATAATCGTTTAAGCCGATGCGAGAAAGAATGCCTAGCGCAACGCCTCTGGTTTTAAAGTCATTTCCCTTTTTAAAAAGAATTGCGGCGATCTCAAATGTTGATGCTTTGATCTGACCAAGCTGATCAAACAGATACTCACTCAACACTTTTATCGTGTGAACTCTTCCGAAAGAAATTCGTTGGTTGTCTGGAATGTTAGCGTACAATTCATCTATAATTTTTGAAATATTTTCTATTGCTGAATCATATTTCCTGGACAGGCAATTTTGGATAATCGATGCTGCAATATTTTGTTCAATGTCAGTATTGAGTATTCTCATATTTTTTTCCGAGCCAGAATCGTAAACGCAAAATCCCGATCAAATATCTTTACGACCTCCAATGCCTCTCTATTCAAAAAATATTCCAACTCCTCGCGGAAAAATGCTCTGAGCACCGATTCATCTTCAATTTCTCTCAACTTGCCCTGTTCCTCAATTTGATATTTTGCATACCAATTGAAGGTCACGCCATGTTTCAAATTCCAGGTGTTACGGCTGATTCGTTTGATCGTTCGATGCCCCAGATCGATCTCGTGTATTTTTTCTTCATTCTCTTTGAAATTTTTGATAAAATGAGGGGCGCTGAAATTATCGAACAAAAAAATGCCATTTGGATTCAGACATTCTGCAATCGAATGAATGCTTTGCTCCACGTCTTCGTTGGTAGCCATGTAGGTGAACATCCGCCCCATGGCAATAATGGCATCGAATTTTCGCTTCAGCTTTAGAATCCGAATATCCTGCTGAAGGAATTCTACTTCAGGCAATCGCTGTCTGGCGATCTGCAGCATTTCTTCGTAAAGATCGATGCCAGTAATCGTGTAGCCCTTTTCCAACAGCAATTGTGCCAGATGCCCTGAGCCGCAGCCGATTTCTAACAATTCTTTGATCTGATATTTTCTGAAGATGGAATCCACCAATTCGGCATCCTGTTCATAATTGAATATCTTGAGGTAGAGCTGGTCATAGATTTCGGCTAATTCGGAGTAGAGTTTTAATTTTGGCATTGGGATTCCAGTTCAATCGCATCGAAAAAAAGCAATCTCCAACTGATAGAAACAATCTTCCTTCGGCAGATTTCTACTATAAATTGATTCGCCAGAGGAGAACCCAACGGATTTTAATTTTAGAATTTTATCTGTTGGGTTGTTTCAATCCGTTGGAAAAAAATTAACATCAGATAATATAAAATAAATTCCAATAAATCAAGTGAATATTTGTAGAAGACCCTTCGGAAGGTTCTAAACCTTCCGAAGGGTATGGGCAAAAAATAATTTTCAAAAAAATCAAAAAAATATGAAACCTTACTGTATATAATCAGTATATACAGTATGACAAAATAACAAAGGAACGAACATGCTGCTCCAATTAACAGAATTATCCGAAGAACCAATGCATAGCCAGATTTCCCGTCAGTTGATCAATAAAATCGTGGATGGTGATCTGGCAGGCGGAGATGAGTTGCTGCCGATCAGGACCATGGCGAGGAAGAATCGGATCAACGTGAGTAGTGTGCAACGGGCGTACCAGGAGTTGGAGCGTGATGGATTGATCAAGGCAAAAGAAGGGAAAGGATTTTATGTGGCAGCGCTGACCCCAGAACAAAAACAGGCGATTGCCATGCAGCGATTGCTCGGCAGCCATTCCCCGCTCCATGTGGTGGAAGCATTTTCAAAGCAATTGATTTCGGTATTCGATCCTGAAAAATTGCGGGGCATTGTCATTGAAAATTTACAGCAATTTCTCATGGTGAAAAATGTCTATTTCGCCATTCATGATGATCGGATCGATGAATACACCATTCTGCCGTCTGATGAGTGTTCCGAAAAATTTGTTATTGATCGTGATGATGAGCTATTGAACATCATCAGCAAATTCAGATCGCCCATCTCCGTTGATCTGCTAACATGTGATAGTTTCCTATTGAAAGAGTTGAAGGCACGAGAAATCAAACTGATTCTTCCGCTCATTGAAACTGATCAGTTGCTCGGGTTTCTGGCATTGACGAGCAAAATCAACGGAATCAATTACACCAGGGAGGAACTCAATTTGCTAATTGTTCTCGCTAATCAGTTTTTCACGGCATTGACCACGGCCCGATTTTATGTTGAGGCATTGGAAAAGCGCCGCATGGATGAAGAGCTGAATATGGCACGGCAAATTCAAGCGGATCTGCTGCCCAAAGAATTGCCCGATAATGAACATTTTTCCCTGGCAGCCTATTCCAAGCCATCTCAAACCATTGGCGGCGACTTTTATGATTTCATTCCCATTGATGAAAATCGATTCGGGTTGATCATCGCTGATGGCTGTGGCAAAGGACTTCCTGCGGCGATGCTGATCTCCCAGATTCAAGCCATGATGAAAAGCGAGATCAACCATGGCAATGACATCCAGCGGACGTTGGAAAATGTCAACAAAATGGTGGTTCGCTACACGCCGAAGGATAAATTTGTTACGCTATTTTATGGTGTTTTTGATCAATCAAATAATCAGTTTGAGTACGCCACAGCGGGACACAATTATCCGATTTGGCTTAAAAAAACTGGTCAAAGCGAAGCGCTCTGCCAGGGCGGTCCTGCTTTGGGATTGATTGAAAAAGCAAGCTATCAAACTAAAAAAATCAACCTTGCTTCCGATGATATCATTTTATTTTACACGGATGGCGTGACAGAAACAATGGATGATTTCAAAGAGCAATACAGCGAAAAGCGACTGAGTGATTTATTGACTCGAAGTCGCTACTTGTCGGCACAGAAAATTGTTGACGAAATTCTTGATGATTTGAAAAATTTTAATGATGATGAATCGCTGCAAGATGATCGTACGATTTTGGTGCTGAAAGTTTTGCAAGGAGCTTAGCGCAAAGCGCATAGAGGAAAGAGCATAGCGACGCCATGCGCCATGCTCTATGCGCTTGACGATAAAATATTTAATTGTCAATTGTGAATTGATAATAGTTAATTGTTAACGAAACCAATTTATCAAATTTAAAGGAGTGTACTTTGGCAAAAGAAGACGATATCCAGGAACGGCTGATTAATTTTGCAGTGGAGATTATCAAGCTGTGCTCGAAGCTGCCGAAAGATCGGGCGGGGAACCATGTGGCGGGGCAGTTACTGCGGTGTGGGACATCTGGGGCGCCGAATTATGGAGAGGCACGTGGTGCTGAGAGTGCGAAGGATTTTGTGCATAAATTGGGGGTGGTGTTTAAAGAATTGAATGAGTCGAATATCTGGCTGGAGATTATCAAGCGCAGTAAAATGCTTCCATTGCAGGATGTTCAGCCAATTGCCAATGAATGTACCGAATTATGCAAGATCATTAGCACAAGCATCCGAACTGCTGGGAAAAAACATTAATTGATAATTGTGAATTGATAATGGATAATTGTGAACGATTCGAGCAATTAACAATTATCAATTAACCATTATCCATTATCAATTAGATCTTTTGAGGTAACAATGATCCTGAACCTAACCGACCTATCAAACGAGCCATTACAGGCGCAGATTTCCCGTCAAATACGGGCAAAGATTCTGGCTGGTGAATTGCCTGCCGAGACATCGCTGCCCTCGATCAGGGAACTGGCACGGCAGCAGCATGTCAGCGTGATTACCGTACAACGTGCCTACGAGCAACTGCTGCGGGAAAGCCTGATTCACTCCCGACGTGGGAAAGGATTTTTTGTCTCTCAACTGAGAAAGGATGAGAAGAAAGATATGGCAAAAGAGCGCTTGATGGTAAATCTGGAGCGTCCGATTTTAGCGGCATTGGATGAAGGGCTCGCTTCTTCGGATGTCATAAAAATTGTTGAGATTATTATAAAGGATATCAGCAAAAAGAAAGAGACCATCCATGAAATTCCAAACGCCAAATAACAAATTCCAAATAAATTCCAATAGCAAAATTTCAAATCTCAAATGTCGTTCCATTTTGAACATTGAAATTTGAAATTTATTTAGATTTTGGTGCTTGTTATTTGGAATTTCTTTAATCACATCATAAATCCAAAATAGCAGGAGAAATAAAAAAATGAAAGCATTTGAATTCAAAAATGTGATAAAATCCTATCCCGAATTTCAACTCGGCCCGCTGAACTTTGATCTGGAGCCAGGCATGGTACTGGGCTATATCGGGCCAAATGGATCGGGCAAAACAACAACGATGCATTGCCTTGTCGGACTGGTGAAGGCGGATAGCGGCGAGATGAAGGTTTTCGGGCGGACCAATAATCCGAACAAACCCGATTGGAAATTCGACATCGGCTACGTGGGGGACATTCATGTCTTTTATGAGAATTGGACTGCTGCCCGAAATCTCAAATTCCTGTCCCAGTTTTATCCCAATTGGTCGGATGAATTAGTGGCAAAATTTGCCCAACGATTTGAATTGCCATTGAACAAAAAAGCCAAAGAGCTTTCGGGTGGCAATCGGGTGAAATTATCATTGATCTCGGCACTGGCGCATTCGCCCAAATTGTTGCTGTTGGATGAGCCGACATCGGGATTGGATCCAGTAGTTCGCACCGAAGTGCTCGATGTGTTATTTGAAGTGCTGGAAAGCGGCGAGCGGTCGATCTTTTATTCCACCCATATTTTATCCGACATCAGTCGATTGGCGGATGAATTGGCATTTTTAAATGAAGGCAAGGTTGTCCAGCGATCGGCCAAAGATGATTTGACCGATGCCTGGCGCAAGATCAGCTTTCGACTGGAAAAAGCTGATGTAAAATTTGAAGCAGCGGTTAGCC
>JALOPY010000156.1 GCA_025453735.1 bacterium
ATCGGTCGGGTGAAAAGGATCGGAAATATTTTTATCAGATGAACATCGCCTGGAACGTTGTCAATTTAGCCATTGCTGGATTCGGGCTTTACGGCGCATTGAATCCTGACACTACGCTGACTTTGTTTGAATCTGTTCAACAGCAATCAAACATCGAGAAAATTCTATTATTCAATGCGGGATTAGATGTCGGTTATATAATGACAGGATTTTATCTCAAAGAGCGGGCTAATAATTCAATCAAGCACCATGACCGATTAAAAGGCTATGGCAATTCGCTGGTGTTGCAGGGCGGATTCCTGTTTCTGTTTGATGTGGCAGTTTATTTTATTCAAGCTGGAAATCACGATCTGATGAAAAAAATGTTGGATCACGTGACGTTTGCACCAGGTGTAATCGGATTGACTTTAAATTTTTGAGGTTATAGTATCCTTTATTTCACCGCAAAGACGCTAAGGCGCAAAGTTTTTCTTAGCGTCTCTGCGCCTTTGCGGTTTAAAAACTTAACTAAGGATTTTACGATGAAAAATATTTTGATTATTCTATTCGTTTTAATAAAATTAAACTTTTTATCAGCTCAGGAAAATACACCCATGACAGATAAACCAATCGGGATGCCATTCCCCGAACTAAAAGCAGAAACGCTCTCTGGAATCGATATGAAATATCCCGATGATGTGAAAGGCAAAATCACGCTGATTCTGATGGCGTTTAAACGAGAAACCCAGCGGAAGATTGATTCGTGGCTGGAGCCGTTTTCCAAAACATTCGAGAACGACACCACGGTTCAATTTTTTGAAATTCCCATGCTGGCTGGTGCGTGGAAACTCATGTCGCCAATTATCGATGGCGGGATGCGATCTGGAATTCCGAAGCAGAAACATGGCAATGTGACGACATTTTATGGCAACGTCAATAAATACTGTGAGCTATTAGGCATCGAAGATAAATCCGATGGCTATGTTTTTCTGTTGGATAAAAACGGCGTCATTCAGTGGCGCTCCAATGGATTCGCCAGTGAAGAAAAATTAAAGGAACTTTTTGATAATATTCAATCGTTAAAAACAAATTAATTAATTAAGTTTATAAGTTAACCGCTGAGGCGTAAATAATTTAAATATCTTTGCGTTCGTCAAAAACAGATCTGGCCCTGGCCTGATCTCTACACCTCTGCGGTTAATTTTTATATAGAAAGGTAAACACCATGGAACAAAGCATCCAATATTTTAACAGTGAAGAAGCCGCCCAAATTTTGAATGTCAATGTATCTTCCATCAAACGCTGGACTGAAGATGGGACATTGGAGTGCGTGAAAACAGCAGGGGGACATCGGAAATTTACCATGCAGCACCTGGCAAAATTTCTCGAAGAACATAAAACCAAAACCAGCCGTGCCAACCTGTTTCCCATTGAAAGCGATCAGGATTTAGAGATCAACACTCGAATTCTCAAGGCGGATTTTGAATTTCTGATCGAATATGTGTTGGAACAGTCACGGCTGTGCAATCGGGATCGAGTGCTGCGGGTGTTCAATGGTTTGTATTTGTCACAACATCCATTGCATGAAATCTATGATTGTCTGGTCACCCCTGTGCTGCACAAAAATGGTGAATTATGGGAGCAGGGCGAGATCAGCGTCATCGAAGAACATTTCTCCACCCAGGTCATCATTTGCTGCATCATACGGTTGCAGGGCACAATACGAATGCCTGTGGAAAAAATTGGAACAGCTTTCTGCCTGGTCATGTCCCAGGAATTGCACGATATCGCCATCAAAATGGTGGATCATGTGTTGGAACTGAAAGGCTATAAAACATTTTTCAGTGGTCAAATGACGCTGTCGAGGAAAATTGAGAGAGCATTTGAAATCTTTAAGCCAGATCGGATTTACATTTCCAGCACCATTGTCAGCGATGTCAATCTCGCCCAGGCAGAGTTTGATAAAATATGTTATATCGCTGCAGCGCACAATGCTCGAGTCTTTGTCGGCGGTCGGGGATTCGATGAGATTGATTTTTCGCATCCCGCCGTGGAAAAAAGGTTGAATAACTTTGAAGAGGTTTACTTGAGTTAAATTGCAAATCTCAAATGACAAATCACAAACAAATATCAATTTCAAAAATACAAATCTCAACCAGTGAACCTCATCCTTTCAAAGGTTCGTAACCTTTGAAAGGATTATTCTTTCAAAATCTCAAATTTCCCAGCGCGGTCAAGCCGCAGCACCAGAGTTATCAAATAGTATTTTGGGATTAAAGAATTCTTGCACAAAATTGCAAAAAGCGCTGGGCAATAGCATAGCGCATCAAGCTGCAATGGTACACTCAACACAAAGCACGAAGCGAACACTAACATCACGAAGAAAAAAATAATCTTTTTTTTGTGTCTTTGGTTTTTTCTTGGTGACTTGGTGTTTGAAAGCCTTCTTGTAAAAAAATGCAAGATTAATTTGATGATAGAATGCTCTCGTCCTGACAATTTTTTTTGAAATATAGTCTCCAATCATCTACAACGAGCTCCTTCACAAGATAGCTGCCTGGAAAGTTAATCAAAAAAATATTTAATTATTTGAGCGAAATAGGCGAATCAGGTGAATCCTTTTTGATAATACTGAATCAAATGTATAAAATCGTTTATATCGCTTATAAAAAACCATAATAATTGATAAATGATTTTTCAAAGGCTTCATAAGACCTATAAAATGGATTATTAAGCGATATGGACGAAATTAAATAAAAAAGTGCTTGACTTTGACTGATTCGTTTTGTATATTAATATCGTTCAAAACGATCAAAAAGCAAGCAAGTAATCTAATCTAACTTATTCATCAATTTAATAGGAGGACGTCATGTCTAAGATGAAAACCTTGTTAGTCGTTTTACTCTCTCTGTTTGTAACTTCTTTTGCAGTCTATGCACAGACTGCTCGTCTTCAGGTCATCCACAATGCAGCCGATCCTGCTGCGGAAAAGGTTGACATTTATCTCAACGGTTCAAAATTATTGGACAATTTTGCGTTCCGAGCAGCCACTCCTTTTATCGATGCCCCTGCGAACCAGGAGCTTTCAATCGGCGTAGCGCCTGGAACCAGTAGCTCCGCTGCCGATGTTATCGCTACCTTTGAAGTGACGCTGATGGAAGGCAAGAAGTACATCGCAGTTGCTAATGGCGTTTTAAACCCCAGTAGTTTTGCCCCGAATCCTGACGGCGCAAATACGGCTTTTAATCTGTTTATTAAAGCAGATGCCCAGGAGTCGGCAATGACCAGCGGCAATGTCGAATTTGCCGTGATGCACGGCTCTACCGATGCTCCGACAGTTGACATCGTGGCTCGTGGCGTGGCAACGTTGGTCGATAATGCGCCGTACACAGCCATTACTGATTACATCTCTGTTCCTGCTGCCGATTATACCATCGATATTAAAGATGCTTCTGGCACAGTAACAGTCGCTACTTTCACTGCACCGTTATCGGGCTTAGCCAATGGCGCTGCCATTGTTCTGGCGTCAGGATTCTTGACTCCAGCCGCCAATCAAAACGGCAAAGCTTTTGGCGTGATAGCTGTTCTACATGATGGAACGGTACTTGAATTGCCAGCCATTACAACGGCTCGCTTGCAGGTGATCCACAATGCGGCTGACCCAGCAGCAGATAAAGTCGATGTCTACTTAAATGGAACAAAACTGCTCGATGATTTTGCCTTCCGAGCTGCTACTCCTTTTATCGACGCTCCTGCCAATCAGGACATCGTGGTTGGTATTGCGCCGAAAACCAGTTTATCGGTTAGCGATGTGATTGCAAGCTTCACTTTCAACCTTTTAGCTGGCGAAAAATACATTGCCATCGCCAATGGTGTTTTAAATCCAGCGAGCTTCGCTCCGAATCCTGATGGCAAAAACACTGCCTTTAATATCTTTGTAAAGACAATGGCTCAGGAAAAAGCAATGACCAGCGGCAATGTCGAGTTCGCCGTGATGCACGGCTCAACCGATGCGCCGACTGTCGACATCGTAGCCCGTGGCGTGGCGACATTGGTCAATGATGCGCCTTATACCGCGATCACTGACTACATCTCGGTTCCCGCTGCTGATTACACCCTGGATATTAAAGACGCTTCTGGAACAGTGACAGTTGCGACATTCAGTGCACCGCTTTCTGGCTTAGCCAATGGTGCTGCCTTTGTTCTGGCATCGGGATTTTTGAATCCTTCTGCCAATCAAAATGGCAAAGCTTTTGGTGTACTGGCGGTTCTGCCCGATGGTACAGTGCTTGAGCTTCCAGCTATCACTACTGCTCGCTTGCAGGTGATTCACAATGCTGCTGATCCTGGGGCGAAAATGGTTGACATTTATTTGAATGGCGCGAAATTGCTGGATGATTTCGCATTCCGAGCTGCCACCCCATTTATCGATGCCCCTGCCAATCAGGACATCGCAATCGGTGTGGCTCCTGGAACCAGCATGTCAGCCAGCGACATTATTGCAACTTTCACCGTCAATCTGTTAGCGGGTGAAACTTATGTTGCTATTGCCAATGGCGTGCTCGATCCGAGTAAGTTTGTAGCCAATCCCGATGGAAGAAGCACTGCTTTCACTATCTGGGTTAAAGATATGGCTCAAGAGTTGGGAACAGGTTCCAATGTTGATTTCTTCATCGTACATGGTGCGACTGATGTCGACGCCGTAAAAGTAATGGTAAAAGGTGGTCCGACTCTGGTAGAAAATGCTGCTTACGGCGATATTACCGACTACATTTCTGTGCCAGCTACCGCTTATGACATTCGCCTGATACGCAATAGCGATGGCGCAACGCTCGGCGCTTTTGATGTGAATTTAACAGGTCTCAATGGCGGTTCCGCAGTAGTTCTGGCTTCTGGATTCCGCAAGGATACTGGCAACCAGGGCGGCGAATCGTTCCAGTTGATTGGTGTTCTGGCTAATGGACAGGTTGTCATTTTCCCAGACCCGCCAACAAGCGTGAGCGAAATTGTTGACTCAGCAGTTCCGACCCGTTTTGAACTGGAACAGAATTACCCGAATCCATTCAATCCAACGACCACGATTTCGTTCTCGATTCCGAATTCTGAATTTGTGAAATTGAGCGTGTTCAATACACTGGGACAGCAGGTTGCCACGATCGTCAATGAACAATTGAATGCAGGCCAATACAAACTGCTGTTCGATGCTTCCAACCTGGTTTCAGGAATTTATTACTATCGTATCGAAGCTGGTAATTTCACCTCGACCAAACGGTTGGTATTGCTCAGATAGTTTTTAATCCATCAAAAAAGGCTGGTAATTTTACCAGCCTTTTTTTTTGCAAAATAATAAATAGATACGCCACAGGTTAAAATTTCAAAACTCAAAAACCAAAATACAAACCTGTCCGACCATTGGCGGATAATTTTCAATACCAAAAACTCAATTCTCAAACAGTGAATCTCATCCTTTCAAAGGGTAAATTTAGACTGATGATTGAAAGTTTTGGAATTTTTGTTTTGTATTTTGAATATTATTTGTCATTTGATTTTTGTTTTTTGGGATTTTGCTAAATATGCAGAACAGATTAAATATGAAAACCTATACCTTCGAAACCCAAACAATCTTAACTAAATCCCTCCAGGAGGTCTTTCCATTTTTCGCCAACGCCGAAAACCTGGATCGAGTTACCCCACCCTGGCTGAAATTCGAGATATTGACGCCGTTACCGATTGAAATGAAAGTTGGAACAAAGGTGGATTACCGGTTGCGCTTGCATGGCATTCCGATTCGCTGGCGCTCTGAAATCACCGAATGGGATCCGCCGCACAAATTCACCGATGTCCAGCTCAAAGGACCCTATCGTTACACCGATTCGATCGCCTTCTTCCCGGATGGCAGAACCTTGGCAACGGGGTGCTTCGGGCAATGCACGGCATTGTGGGACACGGAGAACCATGTCCTCAAGTCGGTGGTCCCCGCCGGTAATGTAGTGCGGGGCGTTGCTATATCGCCCGATGGTGAATGTCTGGCATTCAAACAGTGGACGGTTCCGATTAGCGTCGTGCTATGGGACGCTGCCAGCCGATCGGTTCGCAGGACGATAACTCGATACACCGGCCGACCGGCCTTCTCGCCGGACGGCACGCTTCTCTTCTGCGATGGAGCGCTGGTCAATCCCTCGACAGGGGAAGCCAAAGTCCCGTTTCGAGAGGGGGCTCCCGAGGCAACCGATGTCGCTTTCTCCATTGACGGAAGGCTTCTCGCCACGGCGCATGGCGGCGGTACCGCCAGGATCTGGTCGGTGGCGACCGGCACATGCCTCGCAGTCCTCTGGG
>JALOPY010000157.1 GCA_025453735.1 bacterium
AAATCGATGTTTGTCATTCTGGCTCAATTATGAGTCGCTAAAAATAATAAAATATATCTTAAAAGTCAATATAAAAGATATTTTAATTCTGCCATTAACTTATGAAACATTCTGATACACCAATGAGTTTAAGGAACAAATTCGTTGTTTTCAAATTTCCAACACAGCGCATAAGAATTAAACCAGGAAATAAATCTTTTGGAAGGTGTTGATTTACTCATAAAAAATGCCCATCAACTTATTAATCCCGTATTACATGACAGGCGAACAACTGAATTGCTCATTATTAAGGATGGCGCTGTTGCGTGCCGTGAAGGAAAGATAGTTGCATCGGGAACGACGTCCGACGTAACGAATCAAATCAGAATCGATGATCATACCAGCATTATTGATGCGACCGATAAGATACTTGCTCCTGGTTTCGTTGATCCGCACACCCACCCAATATTTTTTGGAACAAGGGAAAATGAGTTTGAGCAAAGAATCAAAGGAAAAACATATCGTGAAATTGCCGAGGCTGGCGGCGGCATTCGGTTTAGCGTTCGGCAATTGCGCCAGGCTTCCCGCGAGCAATTGATCGAACATGCCATTCCATTCCTCGATCGATTCATTCAACATGGCACAACGACAATCGAAGCAAAAAGCGGTTATGGGCTTTCCGTTGAAGATGAAATTAAGTCGCTGCACGTTATCAAAAAATTGAATCGAATTCACGCGCTTGAACTGATACCTACTTTTCTGGGCGCGCATGAAATACCTGATGAATATCGTCAGCATCGTGAAGCCTACATCGAGCTTATTATCAATGAAATGATCCCCCAGGTGGTTGAGCAAAACCTGGCAGAATTTTGTGACATTTTTTGTGAGCCACACGTTTTTACGATTCAGGAATCCGAGAAAATTTTAACCGCCGCGCTCGACGCCGGGCTAAAAACTAAAATTCATGCTGATCAATTAGCTTCAGGCGGCGGCGCTGAATTAGCCGCACGCCTGAAAGCAGTCTCTGCTGATCATCTTGATTTTATCACGCCGGAAGCGATTGAGCAATTACGAGCGGCAGGCACGATCCCGGTCCTGCTGCCTGGAGCTGTATTTTTTCTTGGACTGCAGCGATATGCACCAGCACGCCAAATGATCGATGCCGGCTTGCAGGTCGCCCTGGCTACTGATTTTAATCCAGGCAGTTGCATGACTGAATCGATGCCGATGATGATGACGCTAGGCTGCATCTATTTGAAAATGCTTCCCGAAGAAGTGTGGTTAGCAACGACCTTGCACAGCGCAGCAGCAGTATCAAAATCAGAATCTATCGGAACGATGCAGCCTGGGGCTCAGGCTGATTTCGTGATCTGGGATATTCCCAATTATAAATACCTGCCTTACCATTTTGGCGTTAACCTGGTTGAACAAGTTTTTAAAAATGGTCAGCCAGTCTGGATGAAGAAAAAGGAATAAATACAATGAGGCGATTTATGAGTTATTTCAAAATTTCCAGCATCGTGCTGGTTACGTTGCTCATCATTTTAAATTGTGGAAAAGAAAAACCTTTGCCAACGGCGTATAACCAAATTTTTGGAGATAGAGAAGGAGCGATTGTCGATACCCTGCTGTATCAAGCTTCAGGTACAGAACAGTTTTATTCTCGATTGGTCAATACCGGAACAGCATCGAGTCTTCTGCTTGGCAAATATGACAATTATGAATCCGCAGTATATTTGAAATTCGTGACCTTGCCTGATTCAGGTAAAATTCATTCGGCGAAATTAAAATTAAGGGTCAAAGAAAAAATTGGAACAACCGATTCCACGTATTGGACGCAGGCACACCCCTACTTGACAGAATTTTTTCTCTCCGATTTTGACTGGGACAATACTCAAGATCCGGAACTGTATCTTCCCCAATTGCCTTTCAATAATTCGCGGTTGCAATCCGCTATCTTCGAAGAGGATAGTTCTAAGCAAATCGAAGTTGCATTAGACACGGTTACGGTTCAGGGTTGGGTTGATTCAACGATTGTCAATCATGGTTTATGGATGCGGAGCATGGAATCAGAATTTATTAGCAGTTTTTATTCCATTGAAACAGGTGAGCCAGCGCTGGTCCCGACACTTGAGCTGATCTATTCCTTCCGCGATTCTACTGGAATCAAGCGAGACACGATCAATGTTTATTCCAAATTGGATGCATTTCTGGTCATCAATTCCGAAACAGATCTGAATCTGGACAATGATTTTTTCTATATCGGCAAGGGCATCGCCTTTCGCAGCTTTGTCAAATTTGATTTTGAAGGGCTCGACTCCACAATTCACGTAAATCGCGCGTTGCTCAAAATCGTGGTTAATAAACAGAATTCAATACGAGACGCTTTTGATGCCTACGATTGTCGCATCTATCGCATGGACGGCGCATCATGGATTAAAGGTGAAGCCAACGAAGAACCTGCTACCGGAACTTATTCAGGTACTCAGTCGGACAGCACCTTGACCTTTGACCTGAGCCCGTCATTGCACGGAATATTGGGAAAAAAGTATCCCAATTATGGTTTTCTGGTGCGATCAAATGACGAATCGGCAACGATTTCACGCGTCGCATTTTATTCTTCAAGGGCAGAAATCGAGCTGCAACCACGGCTTGTTCTCTATTACACACTTCCGCCGAAACAGGATTTTTAGGAGGCTCGTTGTGTTTGGCAGAACATTGCTTTTTTTTTGAAAATTTGAAAATTCAATTTTACCAATGGAGATTCATTCATGAAGATAAAATTTATTCTGATTATAGTGCTGCCATTCGGATTGTTGTTCAACCATGCCGATGCCGGCTCTTTCTATAATTCGCGGGGATTTGGCGAGCTGAAATATTTCTCCAATGCTCAGGCAATTGGCATGGGCGGAAGCCTGGTTTCAATGCCTGACAATTTTCATATCAACATGGTAAATCCGGCGACGCTGGTATTTATTCCAGTAACCAGACTATCTGGCGATTTCGTCCACGAAGCAATCTGGAATAAAACTGATCTGGGGAAAGGATTTGTTAAATACACCAACCTCAATGGCGTGTCTTTTGCAATTCCGATCATCAGGGAAAAACTGACCACTGCATTTGGAATTATTCCGAGCAGCCAATACGATTATGATTATCAAATTACCGGAGCGACCGATGATTACGAGTTTGCAAAAATTATCAGGGCAGCCGGTGGCTTGAATAAAATTTCACTTGGTTTCGGATATGCAGTCACTGATTATCTGTCACTGGGCAGTTATCTTAATTATAATTTCGGCAAACTTGAACAAACCTGGATTGTCGATTATGTCTCCGACCTGTTCTGGGACAGCTCTGATCAACTGACTCGAAAAATGTGGGGAATAAATTATACCGCAGGAGTACTTGTCCGTCCCGTGTCGAATTTATATATTGGCGCAAGTTTCGCAGCGAACTATAAATTGAATATTCAAGATCATACTTCAAATTTGGTGAAAAAAGGCTCCTTGCTATTTGACGTCGACGAATACCATGCAGCGAAGAAAAAAATCAATATGCCAGAGTTTCTTGGATTTGGCGCAACCTATATTCTCAAGAAAAAATATCGTATTAGCAGCGATTTTGTCTATCAACCCTGGAACGATTTCAGTCGGGACAACAATTCGCTGATCGATTATAATGATGAATATCGCTTTGGCATCGGGATCGAAATGCTGCCAGCCTCAAATATTTTAGCAAAATACCATGAAAAAATGAGCTATCGAATTGGATATTACTATCACATGCTTAATTATAATGAAGAAGGCAGCGATAAAGTTGCTGAATACGGAATCACTGCCGGATTGGGATTTCCATATTATGGCTCATTCGGTCGTATCGATTTAGCTTTTCGCTATGGAGCAAGAGGAACGCTTCCCAATAATCCGGTTTCAGAAAACATCTTCCAGATGTTTATTTCAATTTCAGCCGGCGAAAGGTGGTTTTATCGGGGCAGCAATTAATAAATATAAGAATCTCTCACTTTTTGCTTGCTTTTTTGAAAAAAGTTTTTAAATTGATTTTCTTAAATATTTCAACCTCAATCTAATAATTGATAATTAATTTTTTTTGTTAACCAGTTAAGGAGAGGAACAATGAGGACATTACTAAACATGCGTCCTTCAAAAAACCTTCTAATCATTCTGGCGATTTCAGCGCTTGTCGGAAGTATCATCTTTACGATTGGCTGTGCACCAACCACCCAACAGGTCAATCCCGACAATGAAAGCGTTCGTCTCAAGGCAAAACAGGACTCCCTGAAAAATGCGGCATACATTTTTGAGTTGAGCAAGGCATGGAGCACGGCTTATGAGTATTACAAAAATAAAACTTACGCCAGCTCGATTCAACCATTCTGGCGTGTCATCAAGCTCGATACCATAAATCGTTTTAAAGATAAATATTCACTGCTGTCTGATGCATACATCAAGTTGAATTCACCTGATTCAGCGCAAATGGTGCTGGAAATGGGCGTCAAGGAATATCCCGGCAATGCGCACTTGCATCGAACCCTGGCGTACTTTTATGACGGACGTGGTCAGGTAGAAGATGCGATCAAGGAATATGAGACAGCAACCGAGATCGATGATAAGCAGATTTCGGACTGGAAAGCGCTGGGCAATCTCTATATTAAGAACGATCAAGTCGAGGAAGCAATCAAAGCATTTGAAAAAGTATCCATCCTCGATCCGAAAGACCAGGATGCGCAGCGAACGCTCAGCAAGCTTTTTAAATCAACCGGGGATTCTGATGCCGCCATCAAGCGGATGGAAGAGGTCAAAAAACTCGATCCTAAAAACGTTGAAAACATTTTCAGTCTGGGCAGGGAATATTTCACGAATGGCGATTACGATGATGCCATCGTTAATTTTGAATACTTGCTACAAATCAAGCCAGGCGATGCTGCTGCAATGGAATACCTTGGCAATGCCCTGCAAAATAAAGGAAATTTTACTCGTGCGATAAATATTTACAAAGACATCATTAAAAGCACGCCAGATAACAAAAAAATACTAACTGACATCGCAACGAGCTACAAAGGACTTGGCAGGTTTGAAGAAGCAAGAAACAATGCTCGCAGAGCGTTGCAGATCGATCCGAATTACGGTTTGGCTTATATTGTGATCGGTGAGATCTATGAAGCTGCTGCTGAAAAATGCTACACTGCCCGAGGCAAAAAATCTCCTGAATTTGATGATAAGCTGATTTATGACCTCGCCTATAAGCAATATGAAAAAGCAACATCAGATCTCCAATACAGAGACATAGCAAGCAGACGGATGAGTTACATTAACGATTTTCGTCCGACAAAAGAAGATTTATTTTTTCATAAGAATCAAACAAAACCAAAAGATCCGTGCTATAACTGGATTTACTAATAACATAAATTCCGCCAGGGACGTTATGTTCCCTGGCGGCATTTTTTTGAAATAATATAACGAACTCCATGCCAGAGACTATTGACTCCCGGAAAAAAATTCTTTCTAATTACCTATCTTTATTCTTATGTTATTTTATTCATATTTTTATATTTCGGGAGGATAACTCTGATTGTGGACGTTACGGACTGTAAATTAAATAAGCTGCTCATTTGATAAATCAATCTTGCTTTTCTATTAACAAAGATCATTCTCAAATGGGACGGTTATTTAATTCACGTTCCTAAACATCAAATAATTACATCAAAACATGACTATTGCAATCGCGTCAGATCATGCTGGTTTTGAGCTGAAGGTTAAGATTAAAACTTACTTAGAACAAACAGGCTTGTCGGTTGAGGATTTTGGAACATTTAAAGCCGATTCAACAGATTATCCGGATTATGGTGTATTAGCGGCACGCGCCGTTGCAAACAAAAAAGCGGATCGCGGCATACTCGTTTGCGGCACGGGAATTGGAATGTCGATCGTTGCCAATAAGATCAAGGGAATTCGGGCAGCATTATGCACTTCAAAAGAGACAGCCGAGCTAAGTCGTCGCCATAATGATGCCAATGTGCTAACTCTGGGCGGAAGAATCTTAGACCATCACGTTGCCCTGGAAATGGTTGAGATCTGGCTAAAAACGCCCTTTGAAGGCGATCGGCATCTGCGTCGTGTCAATAAAATTCATGAATTGACCGGATGTTAAAAACAAATCGCGTATTCTTTTTCAAGCAAACGTGGATCAACCGATCGGTATTAAGAGCTTAGCACTGTGAAGCTGCAAAAAGTTACTCAACACGAAACGAAGCAAAGATAAAGCACACAAAGATAAATACCAGGTATTTTAATTTTTTTT
>JALOPY010000158.1 GCA_025453735.1 bacterium
CCTTCGTGTTTCAGTCTGGAGTTCTTGGAACTGGCTTGTGGTGCTTCACAGCTTATGACGAATTAGATCGCACCGAGATCATCGGCAGCAAAGGCAAAATCGTGTTTTCAACTTTTGATACCAATCCGATTCAGCTTTTCACTGAAGAAGGCGAACAAAAAATCCACATCGCTAATCCCGAACACATTCAACAGCCGTTGATTCAAACCGTGGTGGATGAGTTGCTCGGTATCGGAAAATGTCCCAGCACTGGTGAGACAGGCTCCTGGACAAATTGGGTGATGGATCAAATTTTGGGAAGATGAAAGAATTGTTTTTTGCAATATAATGTTTTGAAGCTTCATAAGCATAAGCAAAATTGGAGAGTGAGGCTGTGAATAGAAATGTTTGGATTTTTTATGCAATACTAATAATCCTGTTACCGCTGCACCTGATCGCTGCTGATAAAACTGATCTCGATGGTGAGTGGAAATTAATCCCGGAGAAAAGCACGGACATCGATCTCTGGGGTGATCTGTCGCTCAAGATTCAGGTTAATGAAACCAATGTTATTATCGTTCAAACATGGGGCAGGGGAACCAGAGCGTACCAGGATTCCCTGTTCCTGCAACTTGACGGAGCGATGACTGAGATTCCGATTGATGACCGGATTTTTCCATCGAATGTATTTATGGGATTTTCCATGCCAATTGGGGAGAAGCGGCAGCTTAAAGCGAGCTGGGAGCAAAACAGGACAATTTTGAAAGTTACTGAAAGTTATAATGTCCGATCTTCCCAGGGAAAAATGCCGATGATTGCCACGCATACCTATGCGCTATCAAAAGATCAGGAAGTATTACTGTACAAAATCCAGCGTTCGACCCGATCGGCAGGTCCCGAGGTAAAATATGTGCTAAAGCGAGCTGGGGCGAAAATGGCGTATTACATGAACCTCGAAGATGATTGGGCAATCGATGGAAAATTGCCGGACCAGGCATTCCTGATTTCGTTGCAGGGATTGGCCAACCAGGGCGCTCCGAGACTTTATTTTGTTTATCCGGAGAAATGGGATTTCCGCTTCACACCAGATGTATTCAAATTCCTTAAAAATGATCGCAATTATACATTCACCCAACTTAGAACTGCGGCACAAGCTTTAAAAACGTTGAAAGATTTTGTGAAGGGCTATGTCGTCTGGGATAAATCAGTTCGGACATCGTTGATTGTCGCGTTTACTGTTGCAGGCTTGGAGCAGGCAGTCGTCATCAGCAAGGACATGATTCCAATGGTCGAACAAGAAAATCTAACAATGATCGAGGATTTTCGCGGGAAATTTGTCGGACAATCGGATTTCCAGATTTATTCCTGGGCGTACGATCAGTACTGGAACCGATGCAGCAAAGAATATATCGTCTGGATGGGAGGTGAGCATGGCAATATCATGAAGCCGGGGGTTGCGGATTGGGGGATTACCAAAAAAGCGTTTTTTAACGATCTCTCCACGAAAGAATCTGATGCTGAAGAATATGGCTTGGCGAATAAACTGCTGTCCGAAATGAAGCCGATGTCATTTGTGTTCGGCTGGCATTCCTATAAAAAGGATAAAGAGCGGGATCATGTGAAATTGACATCGAGCTATGCGCTGCGAGTCGAAGGTTTGCACACACTTCCCAACATGAGCTTCAGCAGCCAGATTCTGCCGTCACCAGGTTTTGAATTCAAAAATAATCATAATCTCATTCCGGGCAAAAAATATAGTCCCAAAAAGAAAACATATATCTCATGTATCCAAACGGATTGTCTTGGATTGGGAGCATGGAATCAACCCGGCCGCGGGGAGATGCCGTATGCTTGGGAAGTCACCATGAATTGGGTCTGGCTGGCGCCGGCGATGATGGAGTTTTTCTATTCCCAGGCGACGCCGAACGACTATTTTATTGGCGCATTGTCCGGTCCCGGTTATATGTATCCCAAAGCCATTCCGCAACAATTTTTCCCACAATTAATTTCCAAAGCCCGTGAGCTTATGGAAACACTCGATCTCAACGTTTTCGAAATCATGGATTATTCGGAAGGCGCGACAGTGGAAGGGAATACCGAGTTGACAAAGCAAGTTGTGGCTGAATACTACAAAGGGATGCCCGATGCGATTGGCTTTGTCAATGGCTATGCGCCGTCGTTTACATTTGCCGCAAAAGAGGGACGTCCACTCATTTCGTATGATTATTATCTTTCGCCTGAACGTCCCGAAGCTGACGCGGTTGCCGATCTTATCGAGCTGGCAAATGTCAATAAAAAAAGACCGTATTTTCTTCTCATGCATGTCCGGCAGTGGAGTGATATCAAACGCGTCAAAGGCATTCTTGACAAGCTGCCAAAGGATTTTGAGATCGTGCCACTGGATATTTTTTTGAAAATGGCAGGTACCATACCGACGTTTGAGGAGCGATTTTTAGAGCGTAATCCGAAATAAGCATTTTTTTTTGAGAAAATTTAAACAAGGCAAATTTAATGTTATGAAAGAATTAAAAACTATCTTCATCGCGCATCGCGGGGAATCATACGATGCCCCTGAAAATACGCTTGCTGCCATCAATCTCGCGTGGCAAAGAAATGCCGATGCTGTGGAGATCGATGTCTTCCTCTCGAAAGATATGAAGATTGTTGCGATTCATGACTCCAACACATTGCGTCTCGCTGGAATTGATAAAAATGTCGAGGATCAAACCCTGGCTGAATTGAAGAAGCTTAATATTGGGAAACATAAGGGAGACCAATGGGCGAACGAAAGAATCCCCACACTTGAAGAAGTATTTGCAACTGTCCCAAAGAATAAACTTCTCGTAATAGAGATCAAATGCGGATCAGAAATCCTCCCAATCCTAAAGCAGGAAATTCACCAATCAGGGCTGGAATGGCAGCAGATTAAATTAATTGGATTTGATCTGGATCTGATGAAAGCGGCAAGGGCAATATTTCCAGCGCTCCAAATTTTCTGGATCAAGAGTATCGATCATTTCAAGCATTTATCCTCGTGGCAGCTCGAGCTTGGGAAGTTAATCGATACGACCAGACAGGCAAACCTGGATGGCTTGTGCTTTTCATCGGGCAAATTTATCGATAAAAATTTTGTGGATAAAATCAAGGAGGCGAAATTAGCGTGCCATATCTGGACAGTGGATCATGTCGCTGACGCGAGACAGTTCATCGATGCCGGCGTCGATGGAATCATTTCAAATCGCCCGCATTGGCTCAAGTCACAACTTGGAATAATTTAGCATGGAATGATGCCATTGCGAATAACGATGGTATCCCTGGTATGGTTTAATTTGTAACTGCATAAGAACCGATTCCATCGCTGGGAGCGATGGAATCGGTAAGAATATGTTACATTTTAATCCGAACAGAGTATATCACCAAATAGCAACGAATTTCACAGACAAGGAAAGCAGCGAATGTCCAAAATTATCATCGGTATTCACGGACTTGGAAATAAGCCTCCTCAAAAAATTCTCAAAAAATGGTGGAAACGATCGATCGTCGAAGGATTGGCAGCAATTGGACATCCGCGATTTTTCTTCAAGTTTGAACTGGTTTACTGGGCAAATTTGCTGCATCCGCGACCTTTAAATCCAGCAGAGAAAGATAAAAATAATCCCGCTTACTTAAAAGAGCCTTATGTCCCAGCAAAGAATCTCGCTCCACGAGCGCCGAGCAAAATTAAAAGAAAAATTCTGGACTATCTCGAAAAACAGTTTGATCGAATTATTTTAAAAGAGGATCTGTCGATTCATTTAGCCTCGATCTCTGACCTGATTATCCGAAAATTTTTTAAAGACCTGGATGCTTATTATTCACAAAAAAGCATCCGGGTAGGGGAGAGGAATTTCCTGGTAAAAGATATCATCCGGAGTCAGTTGGAACGCGTCCTGATGAAACATCGGAAAAAAGAGATCCTGATCATCGGTCATTCGATGGGATCGATCATTGCTTACGATGTGCTGACCAATTCCTTGCCCCAAATTCAAATAGACACCTTCATTACAATTGGTTCACCACTGGGACTTCCCATCATCATTAGCAAAATCGCTTCCGAGCAGAGAAAAAAACTTGTCACAAAAGCCAGGCTGCAAACCCCGGAAAATGTGATGAAAAATTGGTATAACTTTTCTGATTTGAACGATAAAGTCGCATTCAATTATAGCCTGGAAGATGATTACGATCAGAATTCGAGGCGAGTTCGGGTGGTTGATAAAGTTGTGACCAATGATTACGAAGTCAATGGCAACCGTAATCCTCACAAGATTTACGGGTATCTTCGAGCGCCGGAATTCGCAGAGATCATTCAGGAATTTATCGATCGGGGCAAGAACAAAACCGTGGTCTGGCTGCTCGAAAAATTTAATCACGTTGTCAAAAAATATTATCGTATAAGGGGAAAAGATGAATCGAGATGAAATGATCGGTCGAATAAAAGATGCCGGAAAGCATTGGGATGTGATAGTCATTGGCGGCGGCGCAACAGGAATTGGCGTCGCAATTGAATCTGCTTCACGGGGGTACCGGACATTACTGCTGGAACAGGCGGATTTGGGACAGGGGACTTCCAGTCGCAGCACCAAATTAATTCATGGCGGAGTGCGCTATCTCCAGCAAGGGAATATTGCTTTTGTTCTGGAAGCTTTGAAAGAGCGGGGGATTCTGCGCCAGAACGCTCCGCATTTGGTGCATAATCTTCCTTTCGTGGTTCCAAATTATGACTGGTGGGAAGGCCCGTTCTATGGAATTGGTCTGAAAATTTATGATATTTTGTCCGGCAAACATGGTTTTGGCACGTCCGAATTGCTTTCGAAAGCAGAGACGATCGAGCATCTGCCCACCATTGAAACCGGGGGACTTCGAGGCGGCGTGATTTATTATGACGGACAATTTGATGATGCCAGGTTGGTGATCAATATGGCTGAGACTGCGGTGGAGCAGGGTGCAACCATAGTGAATTACATGCAAGTGACTTCGCTTGTGAAAGCTCAAGGCTGGATTTGTGGAGTTGATGCCCTGGATTTGGAAACGCAGGAGATGCATGAACTTCATGCTAAAGTTGTTATCAATGCCACCGGTGTTTTCACGGATTCGGTGCGACGCATGGATGAGCCCCAGGCAAAGCCGATGATCAAACCGAGCCAGGGCGTACATATCGTACTGGACAAATCGTTTTTGCCGGGAGATAGCGCGATCATGGTGCCGCATACCGATGATGGCAGGGTGCTGTTTGCGATTCCCTGGCATGATCGAGTCATCGTTGGCACGACGGATACGCCAGTGGATACAATCGAGCTGGAGCCTCGTCCTTTTGCCGATGAAATTGAATTTTTGCTGAAACATACCGCACGCTACCTGACCAAGGATCCGACCCGCGCCGATGTGCTGAGCGCCTTCGCTGGATTGCGTCCCCTCGTTGCTGCTCCTGATGAGGAAGAGACAGCGGCGTTGTCGCGTGACCACACGTTACATATTTCCCGCTCCGGTTTAGTGACGATCACAGGCGGAAAGTGGACCACGTACCGCAAAATGGCAGAGGATACTGTGGATCAGGCGGCAATTCTCGCGGCGCTGGAGACCAATCCTTCTGTGACAAAAAATCTGCAAATTCATGGCTACCATAAAAATGCCGAAGCGTTCGGCGAACTGGCGTGTTATGGTTCTGATGCGCCGGCTATGCTCGATCTGTTTCGCGAAAATAAAAAATATGAGGAGTTGCTGCATCCAAAATTCAACATTCGCATCGGCGAAGTGACCTGGGCCGCGCGCCATGAAATGGCGCGAACCGTTGAAGATTTTCTTTCCCGAAGAACGCGTGCGCTTCTTCTCGATGCCAGCGCTAGCATCGAAGCGGCTCCCAAAGTTGCAGAATGGATGGCGAAAGAACTGGGCAGAAATAGAACATGGGAAAAAGAACAGGTAAAAAAATATCAGGAATTGGCAGCGGGATATGTTGTGGTTTAGACTGATTCCATCGCCTGTAGCGATGGAATCAGTCCATTGCAGAGGAAAAAAACGCTCGGTGAAACTCCGCGCTCTCGGTGTCTCCTTGTGAAATGAAGATAGCATCGACAACGAAAGCTTCGATTGTTCGCGATAAGCGCTTCAAGAATTCATGTTAAGCACAATGTTTTTCCACATCTTCCACAGTCTTCGGAATCGGTTTTCCGAGTATCCGATGACCGCTTTCTGTCACCAAAACATCGTCCTCTATTCGGATGCCGCCAAAACCAATCGTCTGTTCGGCTCTGTCGTAGTTAATGAATTCAGCATGT
>JALOPY010000159.1 GCA_025453735.1 bacterium
TTTCAGAAACACAACGCCATTCGGATTAAGGTCAAAATCAAGGGATGAAACCTCTTTTACATTCCAAACATCCGAGAGTTTATTGGCTGCAGCAACATCCAAGCTCAGGTTTTCAGGTTTTAATGAAATGGAATGGCGGCGCAAATATTCCTTGTTCAGAAACAATTGCCGTAATTAATTCATTCGGCGTTACATCAAAAGCCGGATTATACACCGCAACGCCGGCTGGCGCGGTCTGCCTCCCAAAACCGTGGGTCACTTCTTCACGTGCTCGTTGCTCGATGGGAATTTCTGCGCCTGTCTGCAAAGACAAATCAAACGTGGAAGTTGGCGCAATGACATAAAACGGTATGTGATGATGCTTTGCCAATACCGCGACATTGTACGTCCCAATTTTATTTGCCGCATCCCCATTCGCGGCAATACGATCGGCGCCAACCATCACGCAATCAATCCAGCCTTGCTGCATCACCCAGGCTGCCATGTTATCGCAAATCAGCGTGACATCGACCCCGGCTTTCATCAATTCCCACGTCGTCAAGCGAGCCCCCTGCAACAGTGGTCGTGTTTCATCGGCAAAGACCCGGATTTTTTTGCCCTGATTCGCTGCGGTGAAAATGACTCCGAGAGCCGTGCCAATCCCGCCGGTTGCCAGAGCGCCAGCATTGCAGTGCGTCAGCACAGTGTCTCCATCTTTTAACAGCGATGCGCCGTGTTCGCCCATCAAGCGACAGGTTTCCCGGTCTTCAGTGAGAATGTTCATGGCTTCCGTGAGCAGCATCTGTTTCATCGCCTGGGGTGTTTGTTCGATATTTGAAGCAAGGATTGTTTTCATCCGATCTAATGCCCAGAACAAATTGATCGCTGTGGGACGGGTTGCCGCAAGCTCCTCGATAATTTTTGACAGACGATTTTTAAAGACAGTCATATCAGTAGTGGCAATTTCGTTCGCGGCGAGACAAACTCCATACGCTCCGGCAATGCCAATCGCGGGCGCGCCTCGAATTTTCAATTGCTTGATCGCTTTCGCCATTTCGCGATAATTCATGATCTCCAGGTATCTTTCTTCCAATGGCAACTTTGTCTGGTCAATAATAATCGCCTTATGGTCCTTCCATTCGATCGTTCTAAATTCCATCGTTCCAACTTTCCATTATTCCGAATCTTTTAATTTGAGTGACTTGCCTCTAAATATGGCTGCAGAAACGCCGCGATTTTTTTCGAACTGCCGACATTCTCCATTACGATACTCTTCGCACGCTCCCCATATTCTTGTGCGAGAACAGGATTTTGCAATAAGTTGGAAATGACCGCGACAATTTCCTGGATCGAGTTTACCATGATCGCTGCTTCATATTTTAGAAGATTCGCTGCTTCAGATGAATTTTTCATCTTGGGACCAAACAGCACTGGAATCCCATAAACCGAAGGTTCCAGCACATTATGAATTTTGTAATGAAAACTTCCCCCGACAAAAGCCATGGCGCCGAGATAATATATATTTGCCAGCAATCCAATTTTATCGATAATCAGACATCGGGCATCAAATTTTTCAGCCTCAAATTGGGAATACCGGACTGAGGATAATTCCGCCTTGTGCAGGCGATCTTCCACCTGTTCAATCCGGTGAGCATCGATTTCATGCGGCGCGATAATTAGCACGAGATCAGGAAATTGCTGCACCAGTTGCTGAAACGCGGGGATGATATGCGCTTCATCTTCCGGCCAGGTGCTTCCAGCGACCAGCACTTTATTTTTTTTCAAAGCAGCGGATTGCAGCAGCAGGTCGAGTTTTTCACGGTTTTGTGATCGTTCAAATACTTGGTCGTATTTTGTATCCCCGATCGTAATGATCCGTTGGGAATCTTGAATCAGCTTTTGGAAATTTTGCGCTTCATCTTTAGAGATCACCAGGATCGCTTCAAACAGGCGAAAAAGATGTCGATTTAATGTTCGAAGAATGGGATAGAATCTTGATGAATGCTGGGGCAGGGATGCATCGATTAAAAACAGCGGAATATTATTGCGCGTCAATCGCCAGGCAAAATTGGGCCAGATGTCATGGCGAACAATGACTGCCGCATTTGGCGATAGCAAGGAAACAAATTGCTTTGCCCGGAAATAGGAATCGAATGGAAGATAACACTTCAAATCGATGGGGAATTCTTTCCGGACATTTTCGTATCCTGACGGAGAAAAAAAACTAACGATTATGAATGTGTCGGGAGTATTTTTTTTTAGCTCATTCAAAACGGGCTTGACTTGCAGAAATTCGCCATACGAAGAAACATGAAACCAAATTTTAGGACGCCCCTTACCCAGTTTGGCAAGAGGGTCAGCGACATCTCGAATTAAATTTTTTCGACCTTGAATTCCGCGTTTGATTTTTGAATTAATCAAACCCAGCAGATAAAAAACAAGATATAATAAAGGAACTACGATGGTATTGTAAAGAACTAACAACAGCCGGTTCATTAAGTCTCCGTTGCGATGCTTTTTTTAAATGATTTTACTGGAAGGCTCTCAATTCCGAATAGTTCTTGCCGATTATGATTGAAACATCCAATTGTCTTTGGGGACTCAGTTGGGGAAACATGCGATTTTCTTTTACACCGATGAGTTTGCCAATGACTTTTGCATTTGCCAGTTTGGGATCTCTTCGATCGATCACAAGTGTTTCCGATAGCAGCCAACTTTCAAAATCTCCGAAATAGACGACGTCTATATTTTTCTCCCGAAGGTAGCTTGTTAAAGTTTTCGCAAGCCCATCAATCCCGCAGCCGTTGAGAACCTCTACCTTCAGCGTTTTTGGTATGTCCTGGATGTTTGTTATTGAATAATTCGTCGTCGCGACAGGGGCGGTGGCGTCACTTGTCGCAAATGAATGTATCGCAACGGATATGAGAAAAATCAGGTTCGCGCCAATGAGCAGGAACATGACAATTGAGAGTTGAAAGCTTTTCATTTCTTCTTTAAATTTTTTCGCTCGTTCCTGGCGCTCTTTAATTTTAATTTCCTTTTCTGATGCTTTCCGTTTTCGAAATTCGCTTTTTTTCCGTTTCTTAAAAAACCACATAGGGCACTCGCATTAGCACTAAATTCCGAATTGATAGCGCAGCGAAGCTGCATGAAAATTATTTCAACACAAAGTAACGAAGCGGGCACAAAGCTCACGAAGAAAAATAATAATTATTGTAATTTTCCGTTGTGCATTTTGTATTTTCTTCGTGGCGTTGTGGTTCAATTTTTTTTCAAAAAAATAACCGAGAGTGTTCTCGGTTATCAATATGTTTTCTCAGTAACCATGCTAAAACTTACCAGATTACTGTTCATCATCCCACATCGAATTGCGGAATGGAGAAAATGGATTGTCATTACGATATCGATTGTACATATAATATGGCGATTGATTAAATTGCAGCTTCATCTCAAATTTATCGTTTGGCTTATATTTCAACTCCGCGTTGGAGAGAATAAATCCGCTCTGAAAAGCTGGATTATTTTTTGCCAATGTATTATGAGGGAAACTTTGAAGTCCCCATTGAACCTTCAACATCAAAGGCGAAGCGATCTGATATGTCATCGTGTTCAAATAAAGGCTTTGTGAGACACTTCCATCTCCTACTGAAAAATAAGACATGGCAATGCTGTGCGACATCGTGAATCGTGATGGATCTAAAAGACCAAGCCCCATGAATTCATTGCCCTGAGGGCGAATAATCTCTTGTTGAATTGCGACAGGCTTGTCTTGTGTCCTTAGCTGTCCAAAGACTGAGAACGGAATAATGGCAAGGAGCAGGATTGATATATAATTTTTTTTCATGGGCGTCGAACCTCCTATCATCACACTATCAAAGGTCATCGCTATTAATTAAACAAATATTTTTATTAAAGTCAATGTTTTTTTCTTCAATTTCAAAATCTTTTCAGTGTGATATTTTGCTGTTACTATTCAAGTTATTTTTTATCAATTGAACTTTGAAATTCAGCCATTCGTTCCAACTTTATTTTGAGGTATTTTTTATACTCATTTCGGGTTGTAATGTAACCTATTGTTACTGATTCCATCTGCTAACAAGCAATTGGCATCAACCTGAGCGCTTCTCACCGCAGACCGCTGAGATCACAGAAGCATTGCTATTCATCACTGAATGCCAAGGGTTTTTTTTGTTTTAAAAATTTGATGTCTTGATATAAAAAATCAATAAAACTCTCTGTTTTAAAAACGGGTTTAGATTGGCGCCAACAGCCAACTGGCGGCTGGAATCAGTTCTTATCGGGTTACAAATTAAACCTTAACAGTTAAAACAAAACATGCCACGCACTTTAAAAGTCCGTGGCATGTGCTACAAACCAGATCAGCATTGAGAAATTCAGCATCATTACATTGGTGGAGCCGGAATATCATTTTGATTTTCATCCCAATAGCTTCGGACGCCTTTTTCGTAGTCGAACCACTGGATGTAACCGGCGCCAGTTTGAGTATTCCAGAAGATCGTGTTGTCCTCATTTTTAGATGCGTCGTAAAAGTAGAGGAAATTTTCCTTGTTATTTTTTATATAAGTCAAGGTGTCGCCAAGATCGGGAGAAGCCTGATGGACGTTAGTCAGCTTCAAATGACCATGCTCGTTGTCTGGCACTTCCCAATCGATCTTTAAAACATCGATGGGAGAATCAGGGGATTTATCATCGTAGAACAACCACCAGCCTTCTTTGTTTCCAATTTTCACGCGACCTTCATACCAGAGAAACTTATTTAAGATTGGATTATGCGTTGTGCTGGATACATACATTTCCCATACAATTTCAGACGCAGGTGTATCGATCCAGCCGGCAAGATCAGCGACAAAAGTTTCTGATTGATTTGTGACAGTATAAATCCAATGAAATTTTCCGTCCTCCTGTAATTCCGGCTGTTTATCAGATGCTGCTGCGACGAAAATAACTGTCGGAACAATCGCAGCTACCCGAACGACAGTATTGATAATGAATACCCTTCCGAAAGCCGCTAAAAAATTATTTTTTGATAGTGCCGCTTTTGCCAACAAATTATTTGGCTGAGAATCGAACAGGGATAAATTCATCTGCATCGACTCAGCGGGAGGAAGCGGTGGCGGAGTATTCTTGCCTGGCTCAGTCGCATTTTTATCGCAGGAAACGATGCTGAGAAGTAACGCCAAAATTGAAATTCCAATAATGAATCGGTTTTTTAATGATTGGTTCATGGTGGACCTCCCTGGTTTAGAGTAGTTATTTTTTTGCTGTTAATTTTTCAATTGCTTTTTGCGCTTCATAAAACCATGGCTTAGCATCCTGTGAGGAACTTTGCTGTTCCTCGTGCAAACGAACTGCTACCTGGTACGCATCGATCGCCTGTCCGGTGTTCTCAATTTTTTCAAATGATTTTCCCAGGTAAAAATGGAGCTCTCCGCGATCCTGGATCGAGTTATATTTATCCAGAATTTTGTAAATTTTAATGATCGAGTTGGGATAGTATTGCTGATCGTGCAGTGCGATTGCGCCATTTTTCTCTGTGATCCAGAAATTCGGATTCGATTGCTCGACAGGAGTACTATCCGATTTTGCTTTTGATTCACCGTGCACGACACTGACATTTCCGATGCGCAGTTTTGTCGTTCCGCTCCCTGGCTCAATCTTTTGTACTTTTTTTGACATCAAATAGAGGAACATTTCCTGCCTGGTAATTTTCCTGAGATCGCTGATTTCGAGGACTGAAGATCCTCCCAATTTAAAATTAGCTCCATCAGCAGTTACGAGCACCACTTCGCCATTAGCGCCTGTCAGAATGCTGTCAATATCGTCGAGCAGCACTCCAATCGCGGCATTCTGCCAGGCTTCCTCAACCCCACGACGAACTTTCACGTCGCCGGATATTTTTATAACTTTGGCACCGGCAAATGCCCAATGCGTTTCTAAAAATAGCAATAGTACAATGACCAGAAAAGATATTTTTTTCATCATAATAATTCCTCCGTATCCTCAAAGTGAAAGATGAATATTTCTTTTTAAAGCAGCAACCTTCGCAATTACTCCAACACTCCAGCACTCCAGCATTCCAGCATTCCAGCACTCCAACACTCCATCACTCCAACACTCCATCCTACCTCACATCGATCACCTTTACCCAGCCTTGGTCCAATCCATTTCGAAGAATCGCATCCTGCAAATATTCTGTCGCTCCGATTTTCCAGGCTTCTTCAAAGCCTTTGTCGATAAGCGTTGTTTCAACCGGAATCCAGATTTCTTTTTCTCCATTTGGCTTT
>JALOPY010000160.1 GCA_025453735.1 bacterium
ATATTCCAGTCCGCTGATTTGATCCCGAACGATGATGAAATAATTGCCATCGTTGGTCAATGCCAATCCTTCTGCTAATGTTTTTTGGGCGATTCGCACCTCATCACTGGCGCCCGCTTTTTCGGCGTAAGCGGCCGAAACCTTGATCCAGCCTCGGGCATGCTCGAATTTATTGTTGTAAAAAACCAGTCCCCGCTCATTGCCAAAGCGGTTGGAATAGGCAAAGACATTTTCATTGACATAGCCTTCCGGAGCGTAGAAATCGTAAAGCAAGAAATTTTGCACGTCGGCAAACAGATAACGTTTTTTCATGAGCGGAAAAATTTCCCGCTCGTGACGATGGATCGAATTCCAATCGGGCTGCTCATCCCAATAGGCTTTGCGATATTCCATGCCGTATTTTTCGGTAAATCCTTCGATCTGGCCATGACCGAACATGGGCAAGCCGGGCATAGTCACCATCATCGCGCAGACGCCGAAATATTTGTCATCTTTGCCGAACTGCGCCACCGCGGTCTGCTCGTCAGGATTGTTCATGAAATTGACATAGCGCTTTAAAATTTCAGGATTGAATTCCATCGTGTTTTTGATGACGCTGCGATACTTGGCGTTATCCTCATTTTTCATCATATTCATAAACGCACTATTGTACACCCGATGCATTCCCAATGTCCGCACGAAATAACCTTCCATCAGCCAGAACGCTTCTGCCAGAAGCAAGGTATCCGGAGCTTCCTGCGCGACGCGATCGACAACCTCTCGCCAGAATTCATTGGGGATGAGCTCGTCGAATTTTAATTTGGTCAAGCCATGTTCCGCTCGGGTTGGAATGTCGCCGCCAGTGCCTGGTTCGGGAAACCATAAACGCTGGTAATGTTTTTTCGCCAGCGTCATCGCCGCGTCAAAACGGATAATCGGCGTGCGCCGCGCTACGTACAGGATCGTCTGAATCACAGCTTCACGCACCTCGGATTTGAGATAATTCAATTGCGCGGTATCGTTCCAGGGCATGCTGGTGCCGTCATTGCCGTGGTAGATATATTTGGCATCGCCGGTCCAAAAATCGACTCGCTTGAAAACCACTGCCGCGTCGGTTCGGCTGTAATAATGATCTTCGATAAAAATACCAACCCGCTGATCCTCGGAAAGATTTTGTCCATTGAATGAATAGGATGGATAGGGACTGTAATCCAGCGAGACGTACCAATCCGGATGCTCCATTGCCCATTTCGACGTGATGCCGGTGTGATTGGGCACCATGTCGCTTGCCAGCCGAATGCCCCGGCGCCAGCAGCGATCCTTCAGGTTAAAGAACGCGTCATCGCCGCCCACTTCGTATGACACGACATAATCATGCAACGAATACGCGGAGGCTTCGGCTTCGGGATTGCCGCAGAGTTGTTTGATTTTTTTGGATGCTTTGCTGCGCTCCCAGATGCCAATCAGCCACAACCCGGTGAAGCCCCAGCGAGCCAGTTGATCCAATTCGTCATCCGGAATTTGATCCAGGCGAGTGATGGAGCGCTCGTATTTTTTGGAAAGCTGATCCAGCCACACCAGCGTGCTTTTCGCGATCAAGACCAGCCGCGGCATCCACTCTTTATCCTCGCTGAATCGTTCTGGCTCAACTTCCGCGCCGCGAAATTCATATACATACGAGGGGCCGGCGCCAAAGGCGAAGCGCATCTTTTCTTCTTCTTTGATGAAATCCAGGCTGCTGAGCAGGCGATAGAGATATTTGCCGAGCAACAGTCCCCATTTTTCCAGCATATATTGCAGTTGTCCTGATAGCGAATGCGGCACCGCAATCGCCGGGCTGCGGAGCATGTCGATTAAATTCTGATTTTCCGGTCCGAAATGCGGCTGGGTTTCAAAGAACTCTTTCAACCCTTCGATAATCGATAAATATTTAGTTTGCTTTTCCAGTCTGTCATCTTCAAATAGCTCCAGATACGGCGAGCAGGCAGGATTCATGTTTGCCAGCCAGAGCATGATCAGCTCTTCCAAAACGATTTGAAAATTTGGAATACCATCTGTTTCGCCTTGCAAATAATCTTCGATATTAATCTTTCGCTGGTAAACAGCTACCGGCGGAAACTCCTCAGCAAACCGTCGCAGCACTTTTTCTAATTCCGGTCGATCAAACTTTTCGCTCAGCCATGCCAAAGCCAGTTTCATGGTTTCGGGCTGCGCCTGCTGCCGATAGAGCTCGACCACATAATGCAGAATCTCATCGATCAAGCCCAGGGCATTGATCTGCCCGGCTCGAACGGTTTGCTCCGGGAAATTGATCAGGTCACGCTTGTCGTTCATCTTCTGGGCGAATTTTCGAGATGCGTGAAAATTGGCAAATATTACGTTACCGGAGATCGAGAATAGTGATTCATCAAATTGATATTTATCCCGCGCATCGCGGGAGATGTGAAATTCTTTTGGAGCAGCGATATAATTTGTAATGAGCTGATTTTTGTTTTCAAGCTGTTCTAATTTTATCTCTAGAATCATAAAGGCTATCTCTCTTCTTGATTTTCATTCTGGTTGGTTACAGATTTTTTTAATGCAGAGACGCAAAGGACGCAGAGGTAAAGATATATACTCGTTTAGGGTTAATCTTTCAGTATAAAAAATCATAGATATACTGATTCCATCTGCCCAGGCGGATGGAATCAGTATGAAATTCTAAACCTTAATGAGTAGAGAACTCGGCATAGCTCTGCGATCTCTGCGCCTCAGCGTTGAATTCTCATTCGATTTGCTGTAAAACGAATGTAACATTTTCCAGCTAAAATGTCAACAAAAAGTTTAAAAAGTCCTTTGAATAATTACAAAATATTTCTTATATTGAAGAAACCTTTTCAAAATTGTGACTGTCTAACTGAATAGTAAGTTTTTCAATTTTGTTGAGATACAGCATAAAAAAATTTAAGCTTTCAGGAGTAGGCACCAATGAAGAAGATCTTCTGCTATTTTTTCATTCTCGCTTTGCTTATAAGCTCAGCATGGCCTCAGGAATCTCCAATCGCTAGTAAATCGGAAGTGGTTTCGGCAATTCAATTAGCGGAAACCTGGATCACTGCGGAAATGGAGTATTTCGATCTACCAGGGCTTTCTGTTGGAATTGTGTACGACCAGGATTTGATCTGGTCACAAGGATTTGGCTGCGCAAATGTAGAGCAAAAGACTCCGATGACGCGGCAGACGATCTTTCGAATCGCTTCCATTACGAAGTTATTTACCTGCACGGCTATTATGCAGCTTCGGGATCAGGGAAAATTACAATTGGATGATCCAATACAGAAGTATCTTCCCTGGTTTAAAATTAAAAATCAATTTTCAGATGCGCCTGAAATCACGATTCGCCATTTGATGACGCATACATCGGGACTGCCGAGAGAAGCGGCATTCCCCTACTGGACCGATCACAAATTCCCGACACTGGAGCAGATCATCGAAGCTCTGCCTGAACAGGAGACGATTTATCCATCGGAAACCAAATGGAAATATTCCAACCTGGGGATGGCATTATTGGGCGAGATCGTTGCAGCGGCGTCAGGAGAGGTGTACGAAAACTACATTCAAAATCACATTCTCGCTCCATTGCAAATGACCAGCACCAGCGTCAATTTATCCGATCATCACAAAAGGCGGCTGGCAACTGGCTACGGACGACGGCTGCCCGATGGCACGAGAAAGATTATGCCATTTACCGATTCCAGAGGATTGACGCCAGCCGCGAATATGTCCTCCACGGTTGAAGACCTGGCAAAATTTGCCGCGCTGCAATTTCGCGATGGGAATGAAGCTGGAAACCAGATTTTGAAAGGAAGCACGTTGCGGGAAATGCAGCGGGTCCACTGGCTGCAACCCAGTTGGAACAGTGGCTGGGGACTTGGCTTCAGCAACTGGCAGCGCGACGGCAAAACTTTTATTGGACACAGCGGCTGGGTCGCTGGTTATCGCACCCAATTGTTGATTTGTTCCGGGGAAAAAATTGCAGTGATTGTCATGTCCAACGCCGAAGATGGCTCGCCCAGTTTCTTCGCGAATAAGATTTTCGATGTTGTTGCTCCGGCGATAAAAAAGGCAGCCGCTCCCACAACTGATATTGCGGAATTTAATCCAGCATGGCAAATCTATGTTGGCAAATATAGCGATCCGACGGATTGGGATTATGAGGTGATGATTTTGAACAATCGATTGGTCCTGTATGGATACGATTATCCGCCTGAAGAGAATCCCAATGCCGGGGTCATCGACCTGACTCCTGTGAAAGATCATACCTTTCGGATGACCGGAGAAAATGGTGATGGCGAGCTGGTGATTTTTGAAATGGATTCAAATGGGAAGGTGGCTCGGATCAAAAAAGGAGAAAATTATATTTATCCGGTGAGAAACACCAAAACTCAAAAAACAAAATCCAAATAATTTTCAATATATTGGCTAAGGTTTATTTTGTTACAGCAACAACCCACCGATGCCATCGCTTAGAGCGATGGCATCGATATAGAGGTTCAAGGACATTCGCAAGGGTTATGATCTTTTGAAAATTGAGCATTGATGTTTGAGATTTATTTGTAGTTTGGGATTTATCGTTTGGAATTTAATCAACAGAATAGGATTGTTACATGTCTGTCTTTGAAATAAAAAAGGCTCTGCCGCAAGATATAGCATGGATCGCACAGGCGCAGGTTTTGATGGCGAACGAAACAGAAAATTTACAACTTATTCCGGAAGAAGTCGTAACAGGTGTTAGCTTTATTTTCGAGCATCCCGATCGTGGATTTTATATTATCGCGAAAAACGATGAAACTGATCCTGTTGGCTGTCTGCTGATCCTGAAAGAATGGAGCGACTGGCGCAACGGCGATGTTTGGTGGATTCACAGTGTGTATGTTGCGTCTGATTATCGAAAGCATGGTATTTTCCGATTGATGTTTGACTATGCCGAAGGTCTGGCAAGAAAATCTCAGGTGCGGGGATTGCGATTGTACGTGGACAAAAGCAACTCGAACGCACAAAGGGTTTATGAGAAACTAGGGATGAATAAAGAACATTATGAGTTGTTTGAGAAGATGTTTTAGATTATCAATTGTGCTTAGGCACCTATTTGCCAAATCAGCCAATTGCTTTTTTTTATGAAAATTATATTGTCAATGGAAAATTGATAATTGTGAATTGTAAACGGAGGTTATGAAGATGAGCAAAGCACTAAAAAACATCGGATTCTTTTTGGTGACAATTGTTATAGCCGCAGTGATTTTCTGGCTGGTCTTCGTGGATAAGCAATCCAAGCAGGGGGTTCTGGAATATTCCCTGGGATTGTTGGGAGAAAAATTGATGGCCATGGTTCCCGAATCTGAAGATAAGCAGCCTATTCAAACACTGTACGATGACTTTGTTGCGAAAGCAAAAAACCAGGAGGTCGCGCCTGACAAAATCGAAAATGTGGCTGCCACGATTCTAAATCTGAGCAATCGCGATACCATAGTCACTCCCCAGGAAGCCGAGGCGATCATCAGATTTTCGCTGGCTGAGCCGGTTAGAATCGAGCGTGCGTATCCAGAAAGCGTTTGCGTTGAAGCTCGGGAACGAGAACCCCGGTTTGTGGCGGTTGCACCACTACCTCCTCCAAAGGGTAAGCAAAAACTTTCCCCTGAGCAATGGATTGTTGTCGGGGAGCGAATCAAAACTGCCTATGATTTCAATTCCCAATACCAGAAAGCCATGCAGGAATATCACAAGAAAATGTATGATCCAAAACTTCAGATGCAGTTCAAAGTTGAGGATGGCTTGAGGATCGACATTGATACCAATTTGAAGCAACAGCTCGATCAGAAACAATATCATCGTTTGCAAAAGGAAATGCAGGAATTGGAAAAAAAGCAGATCATTGTGTGGCGCAAAAACTTTAGCCAGGAAATGCAAAAAGAACTGGAAAAAAGACGGCAGGAAATTGAATCCTTGAAACAGTTGAATGAGCTTGAAAATTTAACTGAAATGAAGGGATTAGAATCATTGCAATCGTTGAAAGCCCTGGAATCATTGAAAAGCCTTGAAGTATTGCAATACATACCTGTTATTAATGCCGATTCGATCCGGATCATCGTGGAGAAAAGTCTGAAAGAGGCGGGGGTTGCTATTGAGAAGGGGAAGAAGTAATCAGTAATCAGTAAGAAGTAAGCAGTGAACAGTAGGCAGTAATCAGTAAACAGTAAGCAGTGAACAGTAGATAGTGATCAGTGAAAAAAAGCAGCGAAGTTCAGAATTGGTGTGGCTAAGCGGATTGTTGTTTTATTTTTTCTGATTAATTTATGTTATTGGCTTGAATGGAAATTGCATTTGAATAGCATTTAGATTTGAACGTCATTCGATTGACAGTTAGTTTTAAAAAAATAAACTAAGCGTGTTGCAGTTCGAGTTGTTCGATTCGATGCTCATGATCATCAAGCGTTCTTTCATGGCGCTGAAAAGAAGCTTCCGTCGCGGCCTTCTCCACCCGCCCGTTTTGGAGTAGTCCTGCTATTCCATCAAGAGTTACTATAATTTTCTCGTATCGTTGATTATGTCGCTCGTCGATTTGTTTTATCTCTCTTCTTAATTCATTTATTTCCCATTTGAGCTCCTCTTTCGTGGCAAGCTTAGCCACTGCTTGATTCAGTTGCTCTTTCGTGGCAAGTTTAGCCACGGCTTGATTCAGCTCCTCTTTCGTGGCAAGCTTAGCCATATCTTTCTGATGCTGGTCTTTATCAACTAGCTTGTCCAATAATTCATGTTTTAATACATCAAGATCAGTTTTTGTTGCCACTTCATTGTTCATAAAAATTTCCTTTTCGCACTGGGTCAATGGCATGCCTATTACTATCACTAAATTAAAAATATATTTCAAAAAGTCAAGATAATTTTTTATTATTTTGTAAAACCTCAGTCTCGGGTGTATAAACCTGGTTTCTGGCAAAAACCAGGTTTATTTTCTACCTGTAAGTGAGCTTTTACATTATTTTTTTCCTCGTTTCGCTTTTTCAGGCAAACGAAACTCGTAGCTTTTGCTTATAATTTTTTCAGAAATGAAACGATCGATCTTTCGTGCGGCTAAATAGAACCGCCAGAAAAACGCATCATTTTAAAAATCTTTTGTCACTTCCTGTTGAGTGATAGCCTGGATATTGAAATCTGGCATTAAAGTCGCTTCACAACTATTTGCTGCCTCAGTCATTTTCATCAATATTTCAGCCACTCGAGCGTCGAGCACGGCTCACGACGCGCAAATCAATTGATGATTCCCCGCCCCGCATAACCATCGCCATTTTTGTTCCCACAGTAATTTTGGAATGACGCTTTTGCAGGTTGAACACAAAGTCGTTGCAATGACAATTTAAATAGGCTTTTCCTTCAAGATATAGAGACAGGAGCCTTCCGCTTATCCTGGCACGAAATCCAATCCATCTTGCTGAAAAAACTTTGCCTTTCCAGAGGAGATATGACAACCAGAGTATTAGATAATCTTCATCTTATCCAGCATTGCCATTTATATAGCACGTCCAGGCTTTCATTCAGAAATGATGAAATTCTAACGGCATCCTTCATATTGAAGGATCAATAATTCGATTGAATCAATAACCCTGTTCATTTTTAAAATCGCTCGAATACATTGGAAAAATTAGCCGTAAGTTTCCCAACCATCACTTTCCAAAATCGTTTTTCTTACCAGGCTGTTATATAAGATTGCTGTGATAATCCCAAATATGAATCCATAGACAAAGCTCCATGCAAATCCAACTGCAATTCCTAAGAGCGTATTGGAAATATATCCCGGATAAATCAATTTAAAGAAACCCAAGGCAGAGCTACCTGAAAACCAGACAATAATGGAAATAATGATGAACATGATCGCCCCTGCCAATCCGATCGCAATCCCAAATCTTAACGTATCAATCAAATTGGTTTTAATCTGCGAGCTTCTCGAAAAAAACATGTCAGTGGGTGGAGGACCGGTTTGCGGATCAGTTAACAGCATGACTTGTTCTTCATTCGAGCTAATTATGTCCGTGCTCCGTGGTGGAGGACCGGTCTGTGGATCGGTACCTGTTTTGGGCTTTGTTTCTTCAGAATTACTCATATCCCTTACCTCCGATATGCTTAATGGTTATTTAAAAATTTGAACTCAATGCAACTAGTTATAATCCCCTAATAATGTGAATCCTGCCCAAATGAATGGATGAGGATAAACAATTTTGCGATCGTTTTTGATTGCATTTAATAAGCCCAATTGGGCGGTTCTCAGCGCTTGCGCCTTTGTCAGATTATTATTTTTCCATCCATGGTAAAATGCTTCAGTTATTTTCTTGCTATATCGATCATCGATTTTCCAGAGCGTAGAAATTATTGAGGATGCCCCTCCTTTCATAAATGCACGGCTGATACCGATAACTCCTTCGCCGCGAAAAATTTTGCCACAGCCGGTTTGACAGGCTGAAAGAGACACCAACCTTGTTTCTGAAAGATTAATTTTAAAAATCTCATGCGCCATTAGCATATCGTCTTCTCGGCTCGTGTTCACGCTATTTCGAGTCGCTGCCACCCCAAAATGATTATCCCCGACATCGCCGCCAAAAACAATGTATGAATATAAAGGACTTTTTTCATTTATCACCGAATGGGTAGCCAGGTGGATAACATGGAAACTGTTTTTTGCTATTGCTAAGAAATTCACTTTTGTTGCCTCGTTTCTCAGCAATAATTTTGAACTGGCGAATAAATCAGCGATTTTATGAACCTCCTCCTCGCTCCCAGCTAAGTCGCCAACAGGATTTCCGACTGCCAAAACGTTTAACTTTTCAAAAGGAATATTAGGTTTTCGTTTTTCAAAATTGTTAATCAAGATCGCAGCGCTTGGTGTGTAGGCAATAACAAAGTCCTCGATTAAATATCGAGGCGTTCCGCTTTCTTGTGATACCAGTGCTGCAAAAGGAAGATAATAGAGCAGCTCGTCTGGTATAATGTATAAAACCTTATCCTTATCTAATAGATGTTTAACAGGTGCAATTAAAAAACCATATAATTTTTCGGCTAAATTGTTGGATTGATCGAAAACCTTTTTAGAATTTTCATGCACCCTCTTTCTAAATTCTCGATCAGATTCAGCGCCGATCGTTTCCCGGAAGTTATAGATAAGACTGTCCAGAGCTTTGCGACTGATGTTGCTTTCACCAATATATAAATTATTTTTAGTCACAACAAAAATCAGAAGTTTATTCGCGGTAAGCTTGTACTCGACCAATTGAATATTTTCATCCAGACTTGCCTGAATCTCGTTGATACCTGGCGGCAATATATGATTGAAATTTCTACTGCTTGTCCTGTCATTGCTGGTAGGTTGGGATGAAACGTTTGCAAAAATTTCAGGTGATCCTGAATAGAGGTCATATAAAGCTCGTGCTCTGCATCGCTCGGAATAGTTGAATGCAGAATCACGGTTAACTTTATCAAGCTGAGTAAGAATCATCTCCTCATATAATTTCTGACCAGTTGCAAAATAGTTAATCTTTTCTTGCTCATAATAAATTTTGTTCCGAACCTTTTCGATTTCATGGATCGCTTTTGAAAACGAATCGACTGCTAAATCGAGATCTCCCAGATCTCGATTTACCAAACCAAGTCCATAATAAGCATTGCATAATAGCATTGGATCCTGGTGATCTTGCCCGAGCCTAATCGCATCACGCAAATAGCGGAACGACTGTTGAAATTCTTTCATTGTGCGATAAAGATTGCCAATACAAGTCTTAGAATTGATTATGCCTTCAGGATTTCTTACTCTTTCGAAAGCCTCAAGCGCTAAAAAATAGGAGTCAAGTGCATTATCCCGGTTTCCCGACAATTGCTTAACATCGCCAATACAAAGCCAAATATCCGCAGCTAAGCGCAGTGGCAGATCTGTTTCATTTTCCATTTTTAGCAAACGTATCGCTGCTTCATAATACCGCAATGCTTCAGTGTAATCTTTTTGATCTTTGTAGATATCACCGATATACTTTTTGGTTCCTGCAATACGATAACCATTTCCTGTGCTGATATTAAGCTCCAAAGCCTTTGAATTATAAATTAGCGCTTGCTCATAATCCCCTAATATTCGATACAGCTCTCCCAAATTTTCTAAGGACGTCGCTTCATTGTAATCATGGCGCTGGTGTGCCAAATTCAAGGCAAATTCAAAATAGTCTTTGGCTTTTGCGTAGTCGCCCTGGTTACAATAAATCGTACCGTAGTTGATGTAATTTTTTATTTGATCACTAAAATTATTTAATATTTTACTATATCGTAAGGACTCATCATTAGCTTCTAAGGCTTTTGTGAAATTGCCCAGGCGTCGATTGGCAACCGTAATTCTTTCTAGGTTTGACATAATCGCGCGATGATCATTCAATTCCTTAGCGATAACCAATCCTTTGGTGGCATTGTCTAAAGCCTGGGGATACTGGTTCATATTTATTTGAGTTGTGCTAATGCTATACAGCGCCCAACTCTCTCGATAACGATATCCAATTTTCCGCGCCAATTTAAGCACTTCATACCCTAATTCTAACGCCTGGTTGTGGAAGCCACTGTGGTAAAGAATAAATTGCAATTGCAGGAGATTATCGACTTCCCGCTTCTGATCACTAATTTTGCGGCACAATCGCAGTGATTTTTTGAAATAATCCTTAGCTACGTGTGTTGAATCATCTCCTCCCCCACTAAATTTTTTACCCAAATTATAAAACAAATCAATCGCTAATTTTTGATAAATGGCATTGCCTTTCAGCAAAGTAATAAATTGGTATTGCTTTTTAAAAAAATCATCCTCTGTAACTTTTGAAAATATTTCTGCTATTTCGAAAGCATCACGAAATTTGATCGCAGCACTATCACGTTTGTCAAGAAATGAATAATAAACTCCTTGCTGCAGCAGACGATCAAAGATACACAAAAACTGAAATTTGTTGTTCGCAACCAAAGCAGTCGTACTATCTTTTTCGTTGCTCACTAAGCCCTGGCTAAATTTGTTGATCAGATCGATTTCATCTGCTGAAAAACTATTTTTTTTAAATTCCTGATGAAACGCTTCTTGTGGAACTCTGTTATTTAAATTCAGTAGCCAGTATGCCGCAAAAATACCAAATATAATGCTAACGAATATTAGAATTTTTGTTATTCGATGCATCGGTTCGCTTCCTAGTTATAGAGTCTTTTCCGGAGTGATAAAGCTTCACTAACCACAACCAGAAAATGATAAAGCTATTTATCAAAAGTTTGTCTGGGGACATTGAAAAATAACTCACCTTCATGTTTTTTTTCTGTTCAGTTACCCATTTCTGGTGAATCGTCCTGAGCTTCGGCTTGAATTTACCTATTAGCGCGTCAATTTCTTCTTTGAGGTCATCCTGCATCGTTTCAGAGAACTTTCGACTATATTTTTTCAAGTAATATAACCTGGTTACATTTTGATCCCATGATTGAATAATCTTGTTAGTAATTCCCAGGGACTTTAGCTCGCGATCTTTCAAAAGCAGGTTTCGGAATTTAGGATGTGACGGTACCATTCCATGGCTCCTTTATTTTATTTCTAAGGTCTATTTAACTTGGTCAACAAGCGATCATAAAGAAAATCGAATAATAATTTATCAAACTTATATCCGAAATAGGCAATATCCATGGTTGGTATTTGGGAATATGCTTTTTGGTATCCTTATTGTAATCATAAAGTTTATATCTCGCAAAGGGCTGTGGAACAGAATCTGTTGGTTGAGTGCGATGCTGCTTATTGATAACAAAATCAAATCCTACCGTTATGGTTGTATTATTGTGCTTATATTCATATTCATCAAGGTATTCATCGACAATCACACCATTGCTTTCTGAGGAAATGGCATGTGCCAATTCATGGACTGGTGTCTTTAAACGGTCATCCCACGCAGACAAAGCAATCGCTCCTGGCAAACCTTTTTCGTCAACTTTGCATTTATGATAACCCTTGCGCGACATTGAATTTGTTTTTAATCTGAATCGCACGTCACCTTTTTCAGGATCACCACTTTTGTCTTCCGCTGTAAATGCGGCAGAAGACCTGGTATGGTTTTCTGATCCAGAAATGGCAAAGATGATATCAACACAATCGGACATTTTTTCATGCGTTAAGCATTCCTTTACATACGCATTCAACTGCTTCTGCCTGGGGTAGATAATATTCGCTGGCTCGGATAGGATTTCTTCACAAAGAGCATTATCAAACTCTGGTTTGCCAGAGGCTTTGTTTTCAGCAGTAAACACTGTGACAAATCGAATTCTAGTAAGTATCTCTGGCAGGTTCAGCAATTCATTATTGACAAAGCTTCGCAGAATTCGAGCGACGACTTTTGCGAAAAGGCTTTTATCCTTGAGTATCGGATCGCTAATAACACCACTCTGATCTTCCTTTAAAATTTCCGGATTTGCAACGATCGCAATTGTAAACGGATTTTGGGTGGGTGCTGGTTTTAATGGAAATATTTCATTCGCTTTTTTGTCGAAATCAATCTCAAAAATTAAATCCCCACAGTCGCAGACACGTTTGCGCACAAGCCAGCAATAGATATAGCTAATTAGGAATCCTAAGATATATCCATTGATAAACCCGAAAACAAATCCCGGAAGAATGCTCCAGAATGAAGATCGATAAAACGGATAGATAACTTTAAAAAGCTCGACCAAGCCAATTGTCTGCTTCGATGCAACAGATATTATTGTTATAATTACAACAAAAAGCGCCCATAACATTCCGAGTGTTATACTCAGAATATCCGGGCGCAAAATTAATACTTTTGCAGATTTATAAAATTTCATCGCACCTGCTCCTTATTAAAACCGTTTTCGTTGCTATATCATTTAGGACTGTGAATTAATTAAGTTACTCATTAGTCAAAGTATTCTTGCCTTTCAATGAGCAAAAATCATTCGTAAATGGGAAAGTTATTTAATTCACGTCCCTTAGCCGATCAAAAATAACGAGCGGAATATTTTGTTACCTATTTCATATTCGAGGTATCGATCAGACTCTTCGAGATTTCATACCAGCTTATTGTCGGATCAAGCGCTTTATATTTTTCCCGCGCCTGCCTGGCTTCTTCAATTTTCCCGATTCCAGAGTAAGCAATAATCAGATTGTATTGCGCTTCAAGCAATTGAGGCTGATACTGCTGGGCTTCTAACAAGTAGCTTATCGCTGTTTCATAATTTTTATGGTATAACGCTAATACACCCAAATCATTTAAAATATCAGCACTGGTCGGATTGATTTGATATGCGATCTGGTAATGATGATTCGCCTGATCAAGATCATTTTCGATCAGGAGATAATATGTGCCGAGGTACTCATGCGTCGCTGAATTATCAGGATTAAGTTTTGCGGCACGAACAAGGTTATTTTTCATCGGCAGCATTTTCTCAGCTTCATCGCGGCTTCGAGTGGCGCCGATTATGCTAAACCTAAATCCACCCATTGGACGAGGTAAATTTTCTTCGGTGATAAAATATTCTTGCGTCAATGATTCGATTGCTTTATTGGTCAACAAATAGCCTTGCCAGTTTCTAGATTGGTGATATCCAAAAAATCCAATAACGAGTAGAATGCAAACAAACGCGGTTGCCCATGTCCAGCGTCGCTCTGCAAAAATTGAGATTTCAAAAATAGATTTAAATTTCTTCCACCACCGCATAATATGGATAACAACTGCTGGAGTCTGTCTCTGCTTCCGAGCGCATTCCGTGTCTAAAATAGCAACGATTTTATCGACCTGTTGTGCGACGGTAATATTCCGCATTGCTGC
>JALOPY010000161.1 GCA_025453735.1 bacterium
AACCTGTTTTTTCCCCTGGGCGCCAAGGGAGATCGGATTTGTCAATGAAATTTCAATTGGATTATAGAGAATCGGCGCTGCTTCACCAATGACTGATTCATCACTCCGAATCCTGAATCCAGCGATTGCCGATTGTGGAGACATTAGCTTGCCGGCATTATCTTCGATATTAAATTTTAACGCTTCGATTTGAATAGGAAAGCCGCTCTCGTTCGAAAGATTGGTGAATTCAATTCCCATCATCAATGCGGTGATGCCGGGTGCGATAGCTTTGAGAGCAATTTCTGGCACTTTGTGCACCATTAATTGGAAATTTATTACTGTTGCGAAAACCTGCACATCGGCGACCTGGTTTTCTATGATGATTTTAGCCTCTTCGTCACTGTTTTCGTCATAAGGGATGTCGAGAATCCTGATCTTAATGATTTTAGGAATAGCATCTAATTTTTCTGACGCGTGTACGGTCCATATCGCGGGTTGATTTTCAACAGGTAACAAGGTATCGCCGACCACACGAAAACTGTTTCTATCCTGGACATCGATGATCAGGCTTTGGTTTCCATACACACCAGCTTCGCCTGAATTTAAAATCTCTCCCTTAATTTTAAAGGATAAGCCAGGTGAAATCCGACCCTGGAGCGCGCTGGGTGTATCAATGATTGCGGCTGAGACTTTTAAATTGGCGCCGGAAACAGTGACGACAAATAATGAAGAATCGGTTCTTTTTGCGAAAAATTAGAATTGGGAGATCGCAACCGCCATGTCACTGAATCTGCTTGAAGCGGTTTTTGGGCATAATCCTCTACGGAAAAATTCACTGGCGGTATAATCTGGGCAGAGATATTTTCGACCAGTTGCGATTTCATCCTGGCTCGAACGAGAAATAGCTGTCCCGCAGAAATGGTATCATCTACTGCTCCTTCTGGCTCGATGATCGCAACATCTGCTATTTCGATAAATGTATCCAATGTTTTGACGGTGAGGAATGCTGAACCGACCGAGACCTGGGCAAGTTGGTCCGGATTATTTTTATCGTGGGGGATCTGGCTGATATAAACCAAGATGGTGTCAGTGCTGTTGGGGATAGCCGTCGAGCGGATTTTCCAGGTTACGCGTTCATTGTCTTTAAATGGCTGGACTAATTTTTCTGATATGAGCTCATAGTCTTGAGGCAGCGTGATGGAGAGCCGTCCGGTTGAATCAAAGCTCGCATTTTCAGGTGAATGATTCACTGTCGCTGTTACATCGAATGTCGCCCTGACTGGTGACTCCACGAATCCTGTTTCGACTGTCACGAGCAGGTTGGCAGGATACAGGATTTTAACTTGTGCCATCGAATCAAAAGCTTCATTAATTTTGGCTTTTTCGCCCCCGACAGAACTCGCACTATCGATATTCGATATGAAATTTTCAATAGCAGGAATGCTCCCTGCAAACGCCGCTAATTGATATGTAACGGTATCTGTTTGGTCTTTGATCAACAAAGGGATCACTTGAGAAGGATCGGTTAGAAATCTCGATTGACCATCCGTGCTGAGCCTGACATTTATTTCCTGAACATCCTGTGTTCCCTGGTTTCTGACTACAACTTCAACTTCATAATTCTGATTGATATTGATTTCGCCGTTTCCACTGGCATCCGCATTGGGGCAAAAGATTCTGGTCGAGATAATTCCAACCTGTGCGAGTGTTTGCTGCGTTACTGACCAGCTTGCTTGTAAATCAGCGCTGTCATCAGAATATGGGATATTGGTATTTATATCGAGTCCTGAAATTCTTCCATTAATCACAATAGCACCCGAGGTAGCGGAAGGCATGACTCGAACGATCAGGCTAATTTGAGCGCTGCTGTCTCCCTTGATAAACTGAGGATTATTTTCGATCATGGCAACTTCATATTCCTCGGAAACCTCCTGCCCATTGCGCCAGAATGTTAAACTGGCATTCAGTTCCTTGACCGATGCCCCTCCCTTATTTGAAACATACATCAAAACCAAAACATCTTCCTGACCTGGAAATACCTCTTCTACTAATGGATCGATCAAGTCGATATTGAGAAGCGGGGGAATCTGCACCTGCCATCGATGCTTTGGCTCGATATTGTTATAAAACGCTTCTCCGGTCATCAATTGCGCATCGATGAACACCAGTCCGGTATTGGCAGTCGAATGGGCATCGACCAGAAACTCAAATTGTTTCGTTTCGCCAGGTTGAATGATTGTTATGGTATCGATGCGGTGCACAGTATATTGATTGGTAATAATTTGAGAATCAGTGTCGATGAACTGTAAATTCGCTTCCTGTATGCGGGACGGAAAATTCCCGATATTTTCAACCTGAAAAGATGCAAAAATATTTTGCTGTCCCTGGGTGATTGTTGAATGGGAGGAATAGGCCGGGCTTATAATCAATTTTTCGCTATAAATAATTCTAATGGTGCCCGTGGTATCGCCTGGCGCGCTCGGCAAATCTTTAACAAATATAAAACCAATACCTGCTTTTGCCGGTTTAAAAATTATGCTTGAGCCAGCGCCTAAATAGATGCTCGTATCCTGGGGATTGGCAGGAATATTTGAGGTGTCTGCCCAGAACCAATCAACCTTTGCTTCGCTTTTATATTTTCCGTTATTGTACAGAGCCGCGTAAAGCGTTAGCTGGGTGTTGACGATGATGGTGGTATCTTGAAACTCTTTCCCTTTTTTCCCGGGAGAATCGATAATCAGAATTTGTTGGGCTAAATTAGCAGATTCACTATTTAAAATTTTTTTGTTGGTATTTATGAATGGATCATTGGCAGAAAATAAATTTGTCTCCTGACTTTGGATATCAGCACTAAAAGATATACAGCAAATCAGCGCAATTACAAATCTCCAGATTTTTTTTGTGATTTCCTCTCTCACGTTACGATTCTTTCCATAAACAAATTATTCAACAAAATGAAAATCAAAAATATTCAACTCCATGTTTAATGGTATAGTTCAATCAAATTATAGAATTGATTTTTCTTGCAGCACAATATCTCTCAGATCATGTATGGTTCCAGCAGTACATTCACATTACCCTGTGTGAATGATTTGCCAGTGATGTCGGACATACTGATTCCATCGCTCCAAGCGATGGAATCAGTACAGAGATGATATTCATTGCAATGTAATATCTCCCAGGTCATTTGTCGTTCCGGCATTGACAGTTACATTTTCCTGATGGAAAGCTTTTCCGGCAGTGTCTTCAATTGATACAGTGTAGCTTCCCTCCGGCAAAAACGACAGCATAAAAAATCCGTTTAGCGTATCCACAGTTGCAGATGTTGTCGTATCGGAATTTTGTCTGCCATAAGCGACTGGCATGTCTTCTGGATTGGTCACTGTCCCGGAAATGGCTCCGGAAACCGCTTTGGAAATGACTCGAATGTGCGGTTTGAGCTTATAACTTTTAGGATCGTTCTTTGGTCCGGTGGTGAAAATTGACTTGCAGGCATCAAAATCAAGAACCAACTCATAGGTTGAACCAGGATGAATTGCAAAATTGAGCCCGAATTTTAGCCCTGACTGCGCACCGCTCGGCACCTCGAGCGGAAAAGTTTCGTTATCGATAATGATCTCTGCTGCCTTAATTTTTAAGCGAACCTGGGTGTGATGTCCCGCTGGCACTTCACTTTGCCCAAGGATCATGAATTTGCCATTAGTCCAATCCAGCAGGTTTACGGTTGAATCTTTTTGTAAATCAATCGTTACCCAATCGGAATCAATATGCGCGCCGATCTCTGAAAAGGTGATATTCACGGCATCGAAATCGGCTGGCGCATCGGTTAAATGAACGATGATGGTGCCATTTTCTATAGAAGGCTCGGTAGGGTCTTTTTCACAGCTTGACAAATTAATGAGGAACAGCAATAAAACTAGCGTCACAATTTTTAAATTTTGCATGGCTCTGCTCCTATTTATTTTGATGCTATTTGAAATTCATGTCATTTCTATTGCATATTTTATGCCAGGATATATTTTAAAAAATACAATTAGCATGGAAGCAAGCGAATCGATATTTGCATAAGTCAAATAGTAATGTTTTATTTCTGAATGTGCTACTTGTGAAGGAAGAAATATTTCAACAGGGAGATTAAATTTCTTTCGATTGCTCAATGCAATAATTTTTTGATCTGGAGTTGAACGTATAAGCCAAAAAGAAGCGCGACACCAGCACTATCAGTTTTGGTAAAAAGGGCATGAAAATTCCTGCCCTTTTTATGTTGAACCAGAGCACTGTGTTTTGATTTTTTTTTGTCAGTCCTTTTACTTCATCAACATCAGTTTATTCTTTTTCACAAACTCTCCTGGCCTCCATGCGGCAGAATTAGCGCTGGCAGCTACTAGCATATTACCTATCCCACCAGTTGAAATTCGATGAAGATCAAGATTCCCCCGAAAAGTTTTTTTATCTGCAAAATTAATCAACAATTTTTTACTGAGCACTTTAACGAAATATTAGCTTGCGTTCCATGCTTTTATCCTAATATAGATTTTACCAATCCCACTAATGCCGTAAGCAATGAAATAATCTTTATTGCAAAATCGATTCGGCTGCGTTTCTCTTCTCCTCCTGCAGCATCCCCGAAGCGAATTGAACTAATTCCCCAGGAATCAATTACAAATGCCGGCGCCATACACAATAAAAATGCCCCAAAATCTTGAATGTACCACGAAGGATATGGATTATTAAAATATGCCATCCAACTAACATCATAGATTAGCCTGACACACGGATAAATAATCCAGTATCTTCCGATTACATTCCCCTTTCTCTCAAGATACAATAGAAACGCCATCAGGGGAAGACCAACTATTCTGAGCCAGCCTTGTAGAGATTTGACCATATTCCAGGTATGATGTGCGGTTGACCAATCGGAAATACCAGGACCCCACATGTGGCTAATCGAATCAAAAATCAGAACCAGTAGCATTACTGCTACCATACTTCCCCAAATTTTTCTTCGGTTTTCCATTTCTAGCCTCAATAAGAATATCAGAGTGCAAAAATTGGTTCTTCAAGATATGTGCCATCACCGATTCATAACAAGCTAACGGATGGCGCATAAGCTGCCGCGCCGATTAACTTTCAAAATAGTACTAAACGAAACAGGATTCATGCAATATTCATTAAGGTTTAGGATTTCATACTGATTCCATCGCTCCAAGCGATGGAATCAGTACATCTATGATTTTTTATACTGAAAGATTAACCCTAAACGAGTGTAGGTTCTCAATATCAATCTTTCTCGCTTAATATTAGGCGATACTTCATTATTACATAATGGCGTGCCAATTCGCACAGGACTATTGCTGCGATATTGGGGTCCGGGTTTGAGAAGGTGCGGCCACCACCTCACTCAGCCGGAAATATATACCCTCGACCAGCGTCCGCACGACCTCTAAGCGGAGGAGGGCGGCATCCCTCACACCAGCGCCCAGCCCGCCAATGCCAAGTGGCCCAGGCGCGATGCCGAAGGCTCCAGGGCGAATCTCATCGAGAACTAGCACCGCATCGTACGCGTTACGGGCAGCAAGAGTCGACTCAACCTGGGTGGAGAAGTGCGTGTCCAACGTCCACACCACCCACCATCGCAGCAGGGGTCGTACAATCACAATGGACTCCCCTTGCGGCAGGGCCGTTCTAAAATGCACGAGCTCTTGGTGGGCGGCAGGCACCAGGGCTGTCTGGCGCAGCGTTTTCACCGCCAGCGCTCCGTGCAGCATCGCCACCAGCGCAAGAGGAGCGATTACAGCAACGGTTGTGGCCTTGCGACAGACGAGGTACACGGCAGGGATCATTCCTGGTACGTACGCGAAAAGCGCGAGGCGATAATTCACGTCCGGGCGAAAGAGCGGTAGTGAGAGCGCGAAGGTTACGAACGTTGATACAACGAGGAGAACACGCGTGGGCGCATCCATTTCGGCGCGATGCCGCCACAGGGTGAAGACGCCAAGTACTCCCAGTGCGACACCGAGCCACACCTCAGCCGACTCGAAAAGTACCCGGAACGCCTCGTCCGGGAAACCGCGCAGCCACAGCCAGCACGGCGATCCCGCGAACAGCCAGCCCGGAGCGACTGCGGCGTGGATGAGGCGCTGTGCGCGCTCAGGATCAAGCGCGTACACGATTGCCAGGCAACCGGCCAGACATGACAACAGCACGATTCCCGGCAGCCAGACACGCGGGCGGACCGTCGGGGTTGCGACGCCCACGAGGAGGACACCTGCGGCGAAAACCACGCTCAGGACGAACCCGCTCATGTGAGTAAACGACGCGAGGACGAACCAGAGAGCTGCCCACGCCAGTGTACACAGCCGGCCGCCATAAAGCCATTTGTACAAAGCGAATGCACATAAGAAGCTGAACGGGAGCGCGACGGCGTTCTTGATCATCCCCCCGGCCATGAATAGGATATTGCCCGACAAGACTGCCATGAGACCCACCAGGGCCACTGAAGCGGCGCCTTGGCCTGGCCGGTCACTGGGACGCTGGAACGCGCGCGCGAAGAGGAACACCGGCACGGCAAGCATTAGCGGGAAGAACGTATCGGTGATGCGCACCGCTGCGATAATTGCAGCGCGCTGCTCCATCACAAGCGAAAGGAGACGCGCGACGCCTGCCTGGACGTAGAAGAGGAGCGGGAAATCCGGGATGGCAAGCGCACCGCCCCGCAGAATGGCGCGGACCTGGACAAGGTAATAGGCGCCGTCATCACCGACCGCCAGCGGCGGCATGAGCGTGACC
>JALOPY010000162.1 GCA_025453735.1 bacterium
CACAAAACAATACCTATCGTTGGCTTTGATAGTTGTATTTATTGCTTGTGCAGTAGTTTTTGGCGGATGGATCGCCAGGGAGACACATGCTGCAAAACCGGATTATTATTTTGAAATTGAAAAAAACATCGATTTGTTTGGTAAGATTTATGAGGAGATCGCGACGCGTTATGTTGAAGAAATCGATCCCGAAAAGTTTATGAAATCCGGCATTGAAGGTATGCTGCGAACGCTTGATCCTTATACTGTTTTTATTGAGCAAGAAGGGACGAGCGAGCTTCAGATCATTACTACCGGAAAATATGGCGGCGTTGGGATGCGTATCTCAAAGCGCGAAGGATGGCCGACAGTTGCTGAGCCGCCGTTTGAGGGAACACCCTCCGCGAAAGCTGGGATTCGGGAAGGTGATCAAATTATTGAAGTGGATGGGATTGCGACGAATAATCTTACGATCACAGAAACAGCCCAACGCTTGCGCGGAGAAATGGGAACCGAAGTAAACGTTAAAATTCAGCGAGTGGGGGAGCCGAATCCTCTTGAATTTCGATTGATCCGAGCAGAGATTAGCGTTAGTGATGTGACGTTTTCTGGATTCATAACAGATAAGATCGGCTATATTCGTTTGAGTCATTTTTCCAGGTATGCTGGAAAACAAGTTTCCGATTCTATTGCTGTACTCAAAAAACAAGGAATGGAAAGCCTGATCCTCGATCTAAGAGGCAATCCTGGTGGTCTGCTGGAATCAGCGGTTCAGGTCGCTGAAAATTTTATTCCGAAAGATGATTTAATCGTTTATACCCGGGGACGATCTGCCGGAACCAATGTTGAGTATCGTTCCCGCAGAGAACCGATTTGGGGTGACAAACCGCTCGTCGTGCTGGTCGATAACTACAGCGCGTCGGCATCGGAAATTGTAGCAGGAGCCATCCAGGATCAGGATCGAGGATTGATTGTCGGTTCCCGCACGTTCGGCAAAGGATTGGTTCAAACTGTCGTTCCGTTATCAGGCGAAGGAACCGCGTTAAAAATAACCACACACAAATATTTCATACCAAGCGGCAGGTTAATTCAGACTCCAGACTTTATCCGCAGCAAAGATATTCTTTGGGGATATGATGCAACAAAAGATACATCACTGGAAGATAAAAAAGTATATTTGACCTCCGGAAAACGAAAAGTCCATGGCAATGGCGGAATCGTTCCAGATATAAAAGTCGATTCAGATGAGATCACTCCGCTCGTCGGCAATCTCATTATGAAATCAATGTTTTTCAACTATGCGCTGGAATACGCTTCTTCACATAAAAACCTGGCTCAAAATTTTGTGGTTGATGATGGCATGATCGCTGAATTTAAGAAATTTATCAAAACGAAAAACTTCACTTACCGAACCGAAGCAGAAGATAAAACCAACGATCTCGAAAAAGTTCTGAAAGAAGAGAAATATCCTGAAACAGTATTAAATTCACTCGCAAATTTAAAAGAGTCTCTTGCAAAAGTAAAAGAACAAGATTTTGACCGAGACATAGAAATGATTAAATGGAATTTGAAAACCGAAATCGCGGCGAAGCTCTGGGGCACGCCAGGGAAATATCACAGCGAGTTCCAATGGCATTCGGAAATTAAAAAGGCAGTGGAAATTCTTGCCAGTACGGACAATTATGATACACTGCTTAGCAGCAATGTCGATATTCATTAACAGATCAAATAATTTTTAACACATTTGGAAATCACATAAATTAGAAACATGAATGATGAGGAGTACGATTGATGGGTAAAAAATTTGTTTATTTTTTTAGCGAAGGAAAAGCTGATGGAAATGCATCAATGAAAGAATTGCTTGGCGGCAAAGGTGCAAATTTAGCTGAAATGTGTAATCTGGGAATTCCGGTTCCGCCAGGCTTCACCATTACGACGGAGATGAGTACCTATTATTATAAAAATAATAAAAAGGTACCAAAAGAATTGGAGCAAGAAGTTGATGAAGCGCTTGCAAAAGTTGAAAAAATTATAGGCGCTAAATTTGGCGATGAAAAGAATCCATTATTATACTCTGTTCGATCCGGAGCAAGAAGCTCCATGCCCGGAATGATGGAGACAGTGCTAAATATTGGTTTGACTTCTAAAACTATCAAGGGAATGGTTGATCAAACACAAAACGAGCGATTTGTTTATGATGCGTATCGCCGGCTTATTGCCATGTATTCCGATGTGGTCATGGAAAAAGCAGCAGGCGTCGAGCCAAAAGATGGTCATGGCATCCGTGAGCAATTGGAACATGAATTGGATAAAATGAAGAAAGCAAATGGTTATAAAGTTGATACCGATCTGACCACAGATGATTTGAAAAAGCTTGTCGAAATTTACAAAGAAAAAGTAAAGCAGGTTCTCGGAAAACCATTTCCGGACAATCCCAAAGAACAGCTCTGGGGCGGCATCAAAGCCGTATTCCAATCCTGGATGGGCAAGCGAGCGATTTCATACCGCCGCATCGAAAATATCCCGGATGAATGGGGAACTGCCGTGAACGTGCAAGCGATGGTCTTCGGCAATATGGGCGATGATAGCGCCACTGGTGTTGCATTTACACGTAACCCGGCAACCGGCGAGAATGTTTTTTACGGGGAATGGCTGCCCAACGCTCAGGGCGAAGATGTGGTAGCGGGTCTTCGGACTCCGAATCCAATTAACAAAGCGGGCAAAACTGAAGATACCGAGCACCTCTCCAGTCTGGAAGAAGCCATGCCGAAATTGTACAAGCAATTGGACGGCATCCAGAAGAAATTAGAGAAGCATTACAAAGATATGCAGGACATCGAGTTCACCATCCAGAAGGGTCGGCTCTGGATGCTGCAAACCCGAACCGGCAAGCGCAATGGTCCCGCAGCCGTGCGCATGGCTGTCGAGATGGGCGAGCAAAAATTGATCGACAAAAAAATGGCTCTCACACGAGTAAAGCCTTCCCAATTGGATGAGCTGCTCCATCCGATGCTCGATCCTCAAGCCGAAATAAAAGCAAAAGGATTAGCCAAAGGCTTGCCTGCTGGTCCCGGAGGCGCTACGGGTATGATCGTGTTCACGGCTGATGACGCGGAAGCTTGGGCAAAACAGGGCAAGAAAGTTATTCTTGTCAGAAACGAAACCTCCCCGGAAGATGTTCATGGTATGCACGCTGCGGCTGCCATTTTAACTGCAAAAGGTGGCATGACCAGCCATGCCGCACTGGTTGCCAGAGGCTGGGGCAAATGCTGTATCGTCGGTTGCAGTGCGCTGCACATCGAAGCTGGCAAAAAGCAATTGACCGTGAGCGGCAAAGTCCTCAAGGAAGGCGATTGGATTTCATTGAATGGCACGAAAGGTCGTGTTTATGATGGCAAGCTGGATCTGGTCGAGCCTGATCTGGAAAAGAACAAACATTACAAAAAACTGATGACCTGGGCTGATGAAGTTCGCGAACTGGGCATTCGCACCAATGCCGATAGTCCGAAAGATGCGGCGCAGGCACGAGCCTTTGGCGCCGAAGGCATCGGCTTGACTCGCACCGAACACATGTTTTTCGATCCGCGGCGCATCATGGCCATGCGGGAAATGATCGTGGCGGAAAATGAAACGGATCGGCGCAAAGCCGTGATGAAGCTGTTGCCCTTCCAGCGTAACGATTTCTATGGCATTCTCAAAGCGATGGCTGGTTTGCCAGTGACCATCCGGTTGTTGGATCCGCCGCTGCATGAGTTCGTCAATCTGGATGCGAAGCAGGTGAAAGAATTGAGCAAAGAGCTCGGTATTTCTGAAGCGAAACTTAATGCTCGCGTTGCTTCGCTGCATGAACTGAATCCTATGCTGGGACATCGGGGCTGTCGCCTGGGAATCGCGTATCCTGAAATTACTGAAATGCAAGCCAGAGCGATTTTTGAAGCGGCTGCAGATTTGACGAAAGAAAAAGTAAAAGTCTATCCCGAAGTGATGGTTCCGTTGACTGGAATTTACACGGAGTTCGTCAATCAGAAAGCGATCATCGACCGGGTCGCCAAAGAGGTGATGAAAGAGAAGAATATAAAATTCAAATATCTGGTCGGCACCATGATCGAGATTCCACGAGCCTGTGTGACTGCCAATGAAATCGCCGAAACCGCGGAGTTCTTCTCCTTCGGCACGAACGATTTAACGCAGACCACATTTGGTTTTTCCCGGGATGATATTGGCGGATTCCTTCCCTATTATCTCGAGCACAATATCCTACCAGTCGATCCGTTCCAGAGTCTGGATCAAAATGGCGTGGGACAACTTGTCGAAATGGGCGTGAAACGAGGTCGCTCCGTGCGAGCCGAATTGAAAATCGGCATCTGCGGCGAGCATGGCGGCGATCCGGATTCGATCGATTTCTGTCATCGAGCCGGATTGAATTATGTCTCGTGTTCGCCATTCCGAGTGCCGATTGCTCGATTGGCAGCAGCCCATGCGGCCATTAAAAATGGAGCACAGAAAAAATAGCAATTTAATTGGTCGATAGAATGCAAAGCGGTTGATTGTTTCTCATCAGGAACGACCAGCCGCTTTTTTATTGAATTTTTAAATGTGAATTGAAAATAGATAATAGATAATAGATAATTGATAATTGTTAACTCAGATTATTTCAATCATTGCAATTGAGGCTAATTGTGGAATCTACAGAAATCATCCATATTGGTGAGCTCTTCCAGGAATATACCAAATACCAATATTTTTTTTCGCCGAGCGAGATGAGCCAGGGGATTGCTGTTCCAGAGGCTGAAAAACCGATTCCTTCAGCAACTCATGTGGCAACACTTCCTGATCTAGCAAAATTATTTCCCGATCGTACTAAAAATTTATTCGATATTTTGAAGGAACGCCGCTCGCGACGTGACTACAGCGATCAGCCGATCACGCTGGGGCAATTGGCGCTCTTGCTCTGGTCTATGCAGGGCGTGATCGAATCTGGCTATGGCTATTCGCTGCGCACGTCTCCCTCGGCCGGAGCCCGGCATCCATTGGAAACATACCTCAATCTCAATCGAGTTGAGGGACAGACTCCGGGGCTCTATCGCTATTTGCCGTTCGACCATCAATTGGCTCGATTATCCGATGACAAACAAATTTCCCATCGCCTGGCGACAGCATGTCTGGGACAAAATATTTTCAATACCTGTGCGGTTTCATTTATCTGGACTGCGGTGATTCAACGGAGCCGCTGGAAATACCAGCAACGAGCATATCGCTACATTTATCTTGATGCGGGGCATGTCTGCCAGAATCTCTATCTCGCGTGCGAAGCGCTGGGATTGGGCTGCTGCGCCGTGGCGGCGTTTGATGATGATGAGATGAATAAGATTCTGGATATCGATGGGAAAGAGGAATTTGTGATCTATCTGGCGACGGTGGGGAGATTGTAGGACAGGTTGGCAACCTGTCCTACAAAACACATCCCAGCAACTTTAGCGCACTCTCCTTGCCAAACTCACCCACATCCAACACCGGACCCACGCAGGAAGGGCATCCCGACTTACATTTGCATTCCAGAATCAGTTTTTTTGCAGCCTGTAGCAGATCATCGTGCGCGTAAAATAGCTTCCGGCTATAGCCAACCCCCCCAGGATAGGAATCGTAAATGTAAATCGTGGCTTTTTTAGAAAATGGAGCTTTGATCATCGGGACGGTGCGAAGGTCGCTGGGATCGCCCATCACGTAAAATGGGGCGACATTTTCCAGCACGTTTGCCAATGCCTTCAATGCATCGCCCAGGTCGGACTGGGAAATTTGCAGCTCTTTTTCGGTTCCTTCGGCAAATTCCAGCCAGTAAGCTGTTGTGTGCATTTCCAGCTCCGGCAGGTGGATGTTTCCCATGCCGATATTTTCATGGGTGTGAAATTTAATTTTTTTATAGGCGACAGTCACCATTGTCACACTCACTTCGCCATGCGCTTTGGCGCCACCCTTGACGTCCTGGTTTTCAAATACATCCAACACTTTGAGATCGGTCTTGGTTTGGGCATCGGTGTAATGATCGACATCGACTTCACGAACATACGCCTTGCGCCGCTCCCAGTCCAATTTATCGACGTGGTATTGTCGGCTCTCATGAATATAAATCGCTTCTTCGTGAATCAGCATCGGCGCGCTGAAAAAATCGACCTCGCCGATGACTTGATCATCATGCGTCGTATCGACAAT
>JALOPY010000163.1 GCA_025453735.1 bacterium
TCAAAAATTATTTTGAATTTTGCAAGAACTTATTTAGAGAACATGTAATATCTTAGTTACAGGTGGAAAATAAATCTGGTTTCTGCCAAAAACCAGGTTTATACACCCAAGACTGATGGATTGCGAGAACATAAAAAAAAATGAAATATTGTGTTGACATTTTAAATATTAATATTTATATTAGCAAAAAATATAGTGAAAAGCTGCCATATTATTTTAATGAGGAAGAGCTCGCAGCCAGGTCGGATTCTTTTTTTGTTCATATATCCTCTGTTTTGTTTGCCAAATCTTCTAGCGTTTACATCATTAGATTCGTTCTCAATAAACATTTTAATAAGCTAACCAAAGGAGGCGAATATGCCAAAAAAAGCTTTGTGTGTCGGGGTGAATGACTATCCTTATGAAGGTTTTGATCTTAATGGCTGCATCAATGATGCAACCGCCTGGGCAGAGCTGCTGATTCAGCATTACGATTTTCCTGAACCAGATGTCAAGCTTCTTTTCGATGCTGAAGCAACTAAAAAAAATATCATCAATGGACTCAAGAATTTGCTGGCAGGAGCTCAATCGGGTGATATTTTGGTATTCACGAATTCGTCGCATGGCTCGTATATCGCGGATACAAATAACGATGAGCCCATGTATGATGAGGCGATCTGTCCCTATGATTGTGTGGATAACCTGATTGTGGATGATGAATTGCGGAGTTTGTTTGCCAATATTCCTCAAGGAATTAGCTTAACAGTCATATCGGATTCTTGTTTTTCCGGTACTGTTTGCCGTCCCATAATCTGCGACGTGATACCGGGATTCAGAACTCCGGATGATCGTCGCGTCCGCTTTTTAAATCCTGCGATGCGCGGTGATAAAGTGCTGCCCAATCCCTGGAAAGCGAAACCGAAGCGTTTTGAAAAACATCCCGAATCAAAAATGAAGGAGATCTTGATCAGCGGCTGCACCGATCGGGAGTATTCCTATGATGCGTTGATTTGCGGAACCTATCATGGCGCGATGACCTATACTGCGCTCCAGGCGATTAAGGACGCAAATTACAAAATCACGTATAATCAATTGATTTCGAGAATTGCCTATCTGATCGATGATGCAGGCTATCCGCAGCATCCCCAGTTAGAAGGAAATGATTTGAATAAGAAGAAGCAGATTTTCACAGAAAATAAAATTCAAAAAATTGAAAGGTTAGACCGGTCCATTCAAAGCTCTTGAGGAATTTTATGAAAAAGGATTCTTCGAATAAACCTGTAATTTTTCTTGCGTTTGCCAATGTGCGAGATGATTCTGTACCTTACCTGCGTAATTTGCCTGACGAACATCGCAGCGTCAGGTCTGCTTTAGAACAAGCCAGGACTGCTGGATTGTGCGAAATTGTCGAGCGTGCCAATGCGACAGCGAAAGAAATTTTGGATGTTTTTCAACATCCAGAATATCGAAATCGCATTGCGATTTTTCACTACGGCGGTCATGCCAATGGATTTCAGTTGTTACTTGAAGCAACGGCAGGAGGAGCCAGCCCTGCTTTTGCCGTTGGATTTGCCGAATTCCTGGGACAGCAACAGGGTTTGCAACTCGTCTTCCTCAACGGCTGTTCAACACAGCCGCAGGTGCACGGTCTTCTCGAAGCGAATGTCTCCGCAGTGATCGCAACGTCACAATCTATTGCTGATCAGCTTGCCACCGATTTGGCAGCCAGGTTTTATAATGGACTTGCAGGCGGGGCAACTATTCGTACAGCATATAACGAGGCAGTTGCTTCCATAAAAACCGAAATTGGCGATGACCTGGTGCAATGCTATCTTGAGGCTGCCGGCGGTGAAAATCGCTGGCCCTGGGATATTTATGTGAGAGATGGGGCAGAAATCACCGACCAATGGAATTTGCCCCAGGCAGCCCATGATCCATTGTTTGGATTGCCTTCTCTGCCAACTGGTGATCTGCCCGCAAAGCCATATCGACATCTCCAGTGGTTCGAGAGAGACCACGCGGAAGTGTTTTTCGGCCGGAATAATCAAATTCGGGAATTGTATGATCGGGTGACGTCTCCCCATACCGCGCCGATTATTCTGGTTTATGGACAATCCGGTGTCGGAAAGTCATCGCTGCTGGCTGCTGGTTTATTACCACGGCTGGAGGCAAATTTTGAGGTGCGTTATCTGCGAAGGATGCAAGAAGGAGGCTTGGTTGTAAATTTGAAAGCCGCCATTGCTGCTGAAAGTAACGTTTCGATTGAACAAGCCTGGCTTGAACTCGAAAACCAGCTCAAAAAACCAGTGATCATCATTTTAGATCAGGTCGAAGAAGTGTTTACGCAACCGAATCTTGCTCTTCAAGATGAATTTTTTGATTTTCTTGAAATAATAAAAACAAATTTTCTCGATCGAAACAATCGTCCTGCTGGCAAACTGGTTTTAGGATTCCGCAAGGAATGGTTAGCAGAAATCGAAAAACGAATCAAAGAAAATAAACTTCCAATCAGCCTGATTTTCCTGGAAAGATTAGATCGTCAGGGAGTCATCGAAATTGTTGCGGGATTGACAAAAAGCAAACGATTGCAGGATCATTATGGTCTGATTGTCGAAGACGGTTTGCCAGAAATGATTGCGGATGACATGCTGTCAGATCCGGAATCGCCCATTGCGCCGATACTGCAGATATTGCTCACCAAAATGTGGGACAAAGCAAAGCGACGAAATTATTCACAGCCATCTTTTACTATCGATTTATATCTGAAACTCAAAAAACAGGGGATTTTGCTCAACGATTTTTTGGAACAGCAAATTGAGAAGCTTTCCAAATGGCGACCTGAAGTCGTAGCATCAGGATTGGCACTGGAAATTTTAGCATTGCATACAACTCCCCTGGGAACAGCCGAGCAACGATCCAGAAATCAGCTCAGGAAATTATTCTGTCATCAAAAAGAAATTTTGCCGGCGTTGATTCAAAAGTGCAAAGATTTGTATTTGCTGGTTGATCCGGCAAAAGATCGCCTCGGCAGAGCCAGTGGCAGGATGACGCGGCTATCGCATGATACCCTGGCCCCAATCATTCGGCAGAAATATGAAAAATCAGACAAGCCAGGACAAAGAGCATTCCGGATTCTTGCATCCAAAATAGTGGATTTTGATGAGAAGAAAACAGAAATCTGGATAGATGAGACCGATTTAAAAATTGTCGAATGTGGTCTTGATGGAATGCGACACTTAGATGATCGAGAGAAAAAAATAGTAGAAATTAGCCGGGAAAAGAAGGCTCGAAAGCAAAAAGTCCGCAAAACGATATGGGCTGCCGGAATTACGATGGCAATTATTATCATTTTTACTTCGCTATTTGCCTGGAAAAATACGATAAAAGCCCGACAGCAGGCAAGGATTGCCAAATCGAATTACCTGGCAATTTTAGCAAATGATATCTTTAAAACAGATAAAATCCGATCGCTGCGCATTGCTGAAGAAGCATACAGGTTAATGACTGCCGAGCCTCCTGACTACCTGCAACAGTTGATGCACACGATTTTTTATAGTCTGCCAGAAAGTTGTCATACATCGTTATGTTTCCATCATGCGGCACAGGTAAGCGCAGCGGCATTCTCACCTGACGGAAAAAAAGTTCTGACTGGTTCATGGGATAAAACAGCTAAATTATGGACCGTCGCTGGAGATTCCATAGTTGTGTTCAAGCATAATTTTCCTGTTACGTCGGTTTCTTTTTCACCTGATGGAAAGAAAATACTAACTTCGTCATTGGATAATCAGGCAAAAATCTGGACACTTGATGGGGATTCGCTTGCTGTTTTTCGACATCAAAAAAAGATAAATTCCGCTGTTTTTTCTCCTGATGGTAGAATGGTCCTCACAGCCTCATCTGATAGTACTGCGAAATTATGGGCAGCCGATGGCGTATTTTTGAATGAATTCAGGCATAATGACCAGGTGCATGCAGCGGCATTTTCGCCTGACGACAAAAAAATAGTTACGGCGTCATTCGATAAAACCGCAAAGCTCTGGTCAATTTCAGGCGATTCACTTGCTATTTACAAGCATAATGATCGGGTTTATTCGGCAGAATTCTCATCAGACGGGAAAAAAATACTCACAGGATCCTGGGATAAAACGGCAAAACTATGGACGCTTCGCGGTAAATCTGATACGACCTTTGATCACGATGACCAGGTTTTTGGCGCGACTTTTTCTCATGATAACCGGAAGGTTCTAACCGTTTGCATGAACAAATCCTCTAAACTTTGGACAATCACAGGAGATTCATTGGGCAGTTTTAAAAGCACTCATCAAATTTATTCAGCAGAATTTTCACCGGATGATAGAAGTGTCCTGATCGCGTCTGGGGATAAAACCGCAAAACTGCTGCTGACGCCAGAAGGAATTTATGCCTGGCTGCAAACAGCGCCGATTTACCACTTGACCGACCAGGAGAAACGGGAATTGAAGATAATAGATTAGGAGAACGATCTGAAGTAACTTTTGCAATGAAGCTTTTTCAAATATTTTTCGGATTCGTTTTTTATAGATTTGCTGTCATATTTTACATTTTTATATTTAAGACGACTCATATATTTGCAGGATGGGAAGCTATTAATTTTAGCTTCTATGCAATGCAGCAGTTTATATTTTGATCAGATTGATGATCCCGTTGATTTAGTACCTTTTTCAAAACTTGATGTCTAGATATAGTATAAAATAGCTGTTTCGATAACTATATATTGTGGTTAAAATTTTAAAACTGGACTTTTTCAACAGGGTCATTGATTACTTTGATTTTTTTTCACGAGGTCCCGCATCCACCCCATACCCTCGCTGCTCCCAATACCCCAAATGACGTTCAGCAACAAACTCGATCCGCTCCACCCATTTGGCGCTTTTGTAGCCCCAGAATCCCGGAACGACCAATCGCAATGGCGCGCCATGTTTCGGTTCCAGCGGTTTTCCATCAACATCGTAGGCAAGAATAACATCCTCAGTCATGGCTTGCTCGATGGTCAGGCTTTCGGAATAGATTGCACCGGTGCAATGAAAGGTGAGGAATTTGGCTTCTGCAGAAGGTTTGGCTTTTTCGATGAATGTTTTCAATGGCACGCCCTGCCATTTCAGCTTTCGCACTGACCATTGCTCGACACAATCTAAATATCTTGTTTGTTCAATTGATGGCAGATTTTTTATTTCTTCCAAACTAATGCAGAGCGGACTTGCAACCAGTCCATCAATTATCAGATTCCATGTTGAAATGTCGATTGCAGGCGTATTTTTCTCGACTGTCCGCACTGGCCAATATTTTTTGGCAAAGGTCCAAACAGGCAAAAATAGCGACCCAATCGATCCGAGAATGATTGACAAAAAATGTCTCCGTGAGCCAGGTGTTTGATTCATTTTATTTTTTTCCCCATGAGATTCCAGTTAGACTTTCATTTTCACATTAATTGAATCGGGCAACTGATATTTTTTTCCCTTCGCTCAACGCGGTCAGGTAACTGCAAAGCGCGACGATTGTTTTATCATCCAACGGCAGGGAAGAACTTTTTAAATAATTTTCGATGCAATAATTTACCTGCTGCTCCAGCGTAATAACCCTGCCAATTTCAAAGCTAAAACGCGGGAAGGTTCCACTGCTTCCTGTTAAAGAGGGTGCAAGTTTTTCCTGCAAATTATTGCTAATTTTCCTTCCCTTTTGGTGGCAACTCTGGCAGGACATACCATTGTTTCCGATTGTTGCATCTGAGAAAGCTAATTTCCCTTTTTCTACCCATTCCTTTTTATATTCCAGCGGCCATGCCATTTCGATTTTTTTGCCATTTGCCATCGAAGTCACAAAAAGCGCCAGGGCGTTGGCGTCGTAGCTTCCCAATTCCCATGCTTTTCCTTTCGATTCATTGACCACAGCAAAATTATGAGTCATCGAAATGGTCGCCATAGTGCGGAGAATGTGCTTATAGCGTGGATAATTTTCCGCGCGAGTCATTTCGCCGCCCGGGTGACAGGATTCGCAGGAGCGACCATTGCTGCCCAGGCTAGCGTCAAACCACATCGCTTTTCCTCGTGCCAGGGCTTCCAATTCTTTTTGCCTGGCGATTTCAGCTTTGGCTGGATCGGAATAGCTCTGAATATTCGCTGAACCACAGGATAAAAAAGCGGTTAAGGTCAATACA
>JALOPY010000164.1 GCA_025453735.1 bacterium
ATCGCCATATCTTCAAAACCTTCTTCATACGCCTTATCGTATGGAATAAATACAATTTCAGAATCCGATTTCGTCTTCTGTTTGATTTTCTTCGCTAACTCTTTCATGCTGATCGATTCTTCGCTGCCGATATTGAAAATTTTTCCGACAGCTTCCTGGTGATTTGCCAGGGTAAGCATGGCGCTGACGACGTCTGTCACGTACGTGAAACAACGAACCATATTGCCATCGTTGTACACGGTGAGCGGCTCTCCTTTCAAAGCCTGGGTAACCAATCGCGGGATAACCATTCCATAACGCCCGGTTTGTCGTGGACCTACTGTATTGAATAATCGAACAATGACAACTTCCAGCTTCGTCTCTTTGTGATAAGCCAGCGCCAGAAACTCATCGATTGCTTTGGAACACGAATAGCTCCAGCGATTTTTTGTGGTCGGGCCTAATACCCGATCGTCGCTTTCATTAAATGGGACTTTTTCACTCTTGCCATAAATTTCAGAGGTTGACGTGATGACGACTTTCTTGAGATAGCGATTTGCCAGCTTCAAAACAGTATCTGTTCCTAAGATATTGGTCTGGATAACTTGAACCGGCTTATTCACAATCAATTCTACACCAACAGCCGCGGCGAGATGATAGATAATATCGCACTCACTAACTAAACGATCCATCACAGTTTCATTCAAAATAGTTTCAAATGCTATGCTAAACCTTGGGCTCGACATTAAATGATCCACATTCTCCAATTTGCCAGTAGATAAGTTATCGATAACCGAAACAATTTCGCCCCGACGCAACAATTCATCAGCCAAATGAGATCCAATAAAACCAGCACCACCTGTTATTAACGCTTTCATACATCGCTCCTTCGCTTCGAAGTTCAAATTAAATTTTGCTATTTTATTATAACCAATTTATCAATTTTTTCGACCTGATTTGTTCCCGCCCGCGCGATAATTTTATATAAGTAAACTCCATTGGCAGGAATATCCAGATCCTGATCCAAACCATTCCAATAAATTCGGTGAAATCCTGCTTCATAATTATGATTCTCAATCGTTCGAATCAGTCGCCCAGCAACAGTGAAAATTTTAATCGTCACCTTATCGGCTGGTTGTGTCAATTGAAATGTAAATTCTGTATCATTCTGAAACGGGTTGGGATAATTAAGTACATTGAGCAGTTTGAAATCACTCACCACCTGAAAAAAATTCCGATGGTACGCCACATTGTTTCGGTAATCTCTTACAATAACTTCAAGCGAATGATCGCCATCGAAAAGCTGCGGGGTAAATTTGAGCCTGGCTCTTAGTTTTGGATCTTCGGATTTGTTCAACGGCAAGAGGTGCAGCACATTTTCATTCCCGGAAAAAGAAATCCGATCATTGTCAAGAAACAGGTTGACCTGCGTTGTATCGCTTGTGCCAGACAGGATGCTATTATCGAAAACGTCAATTAAAATAACCGGTTGTTTTGATACAAAATCTTCCATCACAATGCTTTTTCCATCATACGTAACGCTAATGCGCGGCTTCATTGTATCCGATAAAACAACAACTTGCCGGGAAAAATAGTTATTCCCTTCTGTTAATTCGTTCACCTGGTCCTCAGGATCGATCTCAATGAACAACTGGCTGTTACCGATTCTTCCGATTCCATCCCAGGATTGATTGAGAATTTTGAAGCTATCCACAGCAATCCGGGTTAATAATTTATCCTCAAAAAGCCGAACTTTTCCGCTGTCTGGCGTACCCAATCCAAACCGAAGTTTCACACTATCAGCAAGAACCATACCAGTATTAAAAATTTTAATTTCCATTTTTAGCTCATTGCCTTCCATCAACGAGTCGGCATTGAACGTGACGACCTGGTTGCTGATCGCCGGATCAGCGACTGGTTCATAAGAGGTTGTCCACTCTTTTAGAAGGGGCGTATCCAATCCATCGTCATCGGATAGGTTTGCTTTGAACTTCAAGAGCGGGTAGTGCCTGGCATCAATCGAGTTCAACTGTTCTTGAAGATTATTAAAAAGATTTGCTTTAAGCGTATCCCAGGATGATGTTTTTTTATTATATCCAATAAGATCCATTGTTATAGTGCTACCCGACCCGGAACGATCATCTATCCAGGAGAGGTAATTCCATCCATTCGATGGACCAATCGGTGGGGAGACAATCGTACCTTTCGTAGGATAGTTGACCAGCGTATCTTCTAAAACAGCAACGCCCTGTCCCTGGGGCGAAAAGCGCTCCAGAACTGTTCCAACCTGCGCGCCTTTTTTCCCGACTATCGCCCAGGAATCGCGAAATTTGACATTGCGGCAATACTGACTTCCGATACTTTCTAATGACTGGTACGCCGCTTCGTTCATATTGAAGCTGCCATCATCTTTGATCGCTGCCAGAACATAAGTCCCGTTTTTCTGTGATGCAATAAAATTTGCCATCGCATTCGCTTCATCCTGCGAAAGCCAGGTATCGAAACTTCGCTGCGTCAACACCTGTCCAGTTGACGGAGAAACAACGACGAGATTATGCCCCCGGTGTTGCTCGACAACGGATACTGAATTGATTGCAATTCGGGCAAAATTTCCATCTGTGTATCCTGCGGACTCAACGAGCATCGCGTAGGATCGGGAAATTAGCTGTCCGCCCGACTCAGATATTTTTGTATTTTTAAAATGATTTTGGCGCAATTGATTTGGATGTTTTTGCATCCAGGTGACATTTTCGCTTTCGGATTTGGTGGTGAACGATGCCATCACCCAATTGCCAGTTTCAACTCCTTCAATGACACGACAGCGCCAGAAATAAGTTTGTTGATCCAACAGCTCAGGTGCACTCCATCTCGTCACAATGATTCCCTCAGTAATCTGAGGTGAGGTAATTCGCATGGGGCTATTGAATGCAATCGATGTATCCAGCTCAAATTGAAAATACCGTTGGATCTTTTCTGACGGTGCAATAGCCGGATTATTGACTTGCAAAACGATTCCCTGCGGCGCAATAACCTGAAAATCGACCGGCTTAGAAATCGATATTTTTGAAGAATAAACATAAGTCGAATAGCTGTGACTGTTGTTATTTTCATCCACTTCATCGATGTGATTTTTCGGATCCAATACGACATGTATGGCATGCTGCCCTGCCTGGTTAACGATTTTCCATGGGACTATCAAAGAATCACTGTATCCCATTAGCGGAGCAATGGACAATGTGGCAATGTGAATGAACTCATTATTCCAATTATCGCTGACTTCGACCTGAAAGCTATCCCTTGTTGCCAGTCCCCAATTTTGCAGCTTAATTTTGATCGTCACAATGGAATCCGCTTCTGAGGCTGCCACGGGCGAAAAAGTGACATCCTGCGGACCGATTGTCAAATCAGGTTGCTTTGGCAATGCCAGATCGATAACAGGATCGCCAAGCAGGGTATATTGATTGATCGTATTTATATTGTAAATTCCGCCGCCATATCCTTCCCAGAGCTTGAGCTTTGCATAAGTTGTCGCCGGTCCCAGCGTATGCATCGTGTCCACCATGGTTCCCTTGAAAATATTTTTCAAGAGCACATTATCCTGAAAAACATATCCCCAGCCGGTGGTGCCCCAGAACGCAATGGCGCCTTTGCGATCGGCGAGGAGAAAATGTTCTCCAAAACTATCCAGCTCTGGATTGGCAAACCGTCCGGTGTGACACGTCATGCTCGTAATGAACGGATACTTGTTTTCGTTGCTAAGCTCTTCAATGTCGGGGTGACTGAACATCAAATCCCAGGTCCGGCTCCCTGCGTGTCCTACGAAGTTCACCCATAGCAGTCCCTTATTCATTGCTGCCAGGACTTCTGGTTTTTTTTCACCTTCAAAATAACCTTCGGTCGTTTTATTAATCTGCAATGCACGACAACTGGCAGGCGGCGGCAACACATAATTTTGAATTAAATAATTTGATTGATTCATAAACATTCGATGCTCAGTTGCATCGAAACCGCCGGTTATAAATAATAAGTCCTTCTTCCAGCTTTCTGATGGGGTATTCTCGTAAGCGATGATTTTATTGATAACGATCCCGGCTTGTTCAACAGTTTCAACCGGAATCCTTCCCACAAACATTTCGGGCAAAAAGTCGTCAGCGCCATCAAAACAGACATACCAGTTGTCACTCACAGGATTGCCATAAGAAGGCACGTAATTTTCTTTGCTGGCTGGACTGAGATTCTTTTTAAAATCCCAACTTGCGTCACCAAAAAATATCACATAGCTGGGCGCAGGAGACTGCCAGGAAAAATATGTATATTCTAAAAATTCTTTAATCGCAGCCGGATTCAAAATTCCATAATTAAATTCATCATAGATTTCTGCGACGTCAATAACGCTCACTCTTAGATTGTTCCGTGATTCATGAAATTTGCCAAGCTCGTGTGCGTGATCTAAAAATTTCTGATGAGAAATGATAATTAGATCAGCACCTTTTTGGGTGGATTTCAGATTGGCAAACGTGTCGAGCGCTGCAGCTTTGGGAGACATTTTTCCATTGTTTGATACTGCGAAATAACTTTGTTCCGAATGCATCGAATCATTAAAAGTCAGATAATAATTGTTTTCCGTTCCAGGAAAAATCAAGGTATCCTGAACAACTGCAATCCCGGTCCCTTTTACAGTCAGCATTTCAACTGCTTCTCCGAGTTGCGCTCCCGCTCTGCCGATCATTGCCCAGGAATCTCTCGCGCCAGCGTTCCGGGTCAATCTGCTGCCAAGTGACTCCAGCGCCTTATAGGCATTCTCGGTCATCTTGGCGCTGCCTTCGTCGCGAATCGCAGCCAGCACAATTCTTCCATCGGGCAGGTTCTGAATATAATTTGCCATCTTATCCGCGTCCGTGCTCGAAGCATACGTATCAAAATATTGGATGTCCAGCACAGCGCCAGTGGTCTCGTCAACAACTGCCAAATTGTGTCCCCGCCTGCCGGCTGAAATTATAGGTTCGGAATCAACAAATAGCTTTGCGTAATTGCCATCATTGAATCCAGCCGAAACAGCTTTCAGCATCACACGTTTCCCGGCGTTGACGACAGCGCTTTCAATTAGAGAATGATTGGTCAAATTAAATAACTGGATGTTTGGATCGGTAAAGCCCCAAATTGTTGCCTCAATCGATTTGCCATTATTTTCAGGCAATCGAAATTCCAGCTTGTCATTCATCGCGGTGAGCTGCCTGGGGTAATCGAGCTCGACCCAGTCCAGATAAAATTGGTCCAATTGAGCGCCAGTATCGCCTATCGATTTGATAACCAGTTTGTTTTCGCCATTGTCAATTTTTGGAGCGGCTGCTTCAAACAGGTAATCCACCACACCATTGAAGTAAAAATCGCCAAGCAAAACATCGTTGAGCATAATTTGCACATGATGATTCGGTGTAATTGGATCGACAGTTGTCCCCCGCAATTTGACTTTGATTTGACCAGGCGTTACATTTCCCGAAAAAAAAGTTATTGGAATCTGGATCGTTTCGCTTTCGCCAGGATAAAAAAAACGCCAGATCCACCCTTCGCCTGCAACCAATTCGGTGTCGTGAATCTGGTAATCGCTGAAGCCATGATAGTAAATTCTATCCTGTTCTAAATGAACGCTCTCAATATAATCATGAATCACAGTCTGGCTGTCCGAATTGCTTTCTCTGTAATGATAACGTAATCCTGGTTCGCCATTCCAGGTTAGCCAGTAAACATTCGTGTCCGTGTAAGGATCAAAACCAGTGTTGTCCGAAGCATTTTTTTGTCCAAAATATTCGATGTGGTCATCGGCGTCAAAGCGACCGTCATCCTGACCTTGAACGTTGAGGGGGACTTCCTGCCCTTTATTATAAATTTTCAATGTCGCAGGATCAACAAGGGTTAAGTTCAAGGCGATAGATTCCTGGCTGATCAACGAATAGTTTGAAATAGGGTGCATTTGAATTGTGCCATATTGCCACATTATTTAGCGAGCCGGATTGGTGCATTTCAGCCTGGCGCCAGTGTTTGACGGACTGATAATTTGGAATAACTTTTTGAAGGATCTTTTCATAAGGATTGGATTTACCAATCGAATGGGAATCGTCTGCTTGCGATTTGATTTGTTGCTCATGATTGAAATAGAGAGCAACTTTCAACTCCTCGATTTTTACTAATTCACTTGTTGCAGGATTATATTGGATGGGATGGATTTCCACGCGCGCGATGGCTTGCCCTCGAGCCTTAGCGATGTCTTTGATCTCAACAATTTTGCTGGGAAAGTAGTTGTTTTGGGAGTAAAAAATTTTGTCTGCAGCAAAACTTTCTTCAAGGAATGGACCCTGTTCATTTTGTTGCAGGGTGTAATGTGGCGCTGGCAGAATGTTTTTTGATCCGATGGGAGATGTCTGGAGTTCTAAAATTTTAATTTCTGGCAAGGCTTCATCAGGGATAGCGATCAAAATTCCTTGAGCCGGAAGAAATGGTTTGCCAGGTTCTAATAACGATCCATAGCCTGAGATTCCTGGTATTTCATACCTAGCGCCATCAATATCTTTATCTTCAAAAAAAATCTCATACGGTTTTAATTTGAAAATAAATTTTGAAGCATCATTTTCAAGAATTTCGATGACCGAATCATCTGAGCCAAAAATTGGTCTGGTAAAGAGCGTCAAAATAGCAAAGGTGAACACAAATTTTTTAAAATAGCGATGGCTCATCTATATTAACTTTATAACCCTTCAAAGCTAATGCTGGAAAATGGGATGCTGTAACATCACCGGCTTGAATTCTGGAACATGAAATATTTTGTGAATCCCAATTTTCTCAAGCCGAAAATAGCTATTCCCAATAATGGTAGTATCAACAGCATGCTGTACCTGTCATTTACGATATAGATTACAATTGCTACAGCACCCCAGGAATAACTGATCGCATTTAACAGCAGTACCGCATTTTTGTGACTGATACCTAATTGTAATAATCTGTGATGAATATGTTCCTTATCCGGTTGGAAAAAATGTTCGCCTTTTCTGAAACGACGCAGCATCGCCAGAAACGTGTCCAGAATGGGAATACCTAAAACGACCATTGGAATATAGATCGCAACGCCAGAAGCATCTCTGAATGTCCCATTAATGGAAAAGCAGGCTAACAGAAATCCGATTAACAAACTGCCCGAATCGCCGAGAAAGATTTTCGCAGGATTGAAATTATAGATCAAAAATCCACCAATGGCTCCTGCCAAAATTGCAGCGGGAAACGCTGATCCCAGGTTGCCGAACCATAACGAGATGAAAAGCATGATACAAGCAGCGCCGAAACTAATTCCTGCAGCCAGCCCATCCAGTCCATCGATGAGGTTAATGGCATTGGTTATCCCCACGATCCATAATAATGTAAACGGGTAACTGAACAGGCCTAAAGAAAATGGCTCGCCGAACGGGTTTACAACCGCGGTAATTCTGTAACCAAAAATAATTACCAGTAGCGCAGAGATTAATTGCACAGCAAGCTTCTGGCGCCAACTGGCGCCCTTGATGTCATCAAAAATACCGAGCAGAAGAATTAGGCTTGCGCCAAGCGAGAACACGATAGCTTCTCTTCGAAGCGCTGCAAATTTTCCGTCGGAAAATATCATCATCAAAACGATGCCAGCCAAAAAGGCTGCAAATACTGCAATCCCTCCCAATCGCGGCATAATGCCTTTGTGAATCGTCCGGCAATTCTCGCACGCGACCGCGCCAAATTTGAATGCTAATTTTCTTACATAAGGTGTCAGCGCAATAGAAACAGAAAACGCCAGTAAGAACGTGCCAAGAAGTAAGATCATGCTCTGCTCCTATTTTTGTATGTGAATTTATCAATCAACCGCTGTAGATTTCCTTCAAGCTTGACAAATATTTTTGATCGTTAGAACATTTTTTTTGCTGCAATCAATTCTTCGTAAACGTGTTTGGTTTTTTCTATCATTGTCGTCGCAGCCCAGTGATCGCCAACAATTTTTTTTCCGTGACCTCCCATGTCCCGAGCCAACTCCAAATTGCTAACGAATACGAGCAATTTTTGCGCCAAAGATTCCGTATCTCTCAGCGGGACGATAAAACCATTCACTCCATGCTTCACAACCTCCCTCGCTCCTTCCACATCAAATGTGACGATTGGTTTTCCCAGCATTGCTGCTTGAACCAACACCCGGGGCAATCCCTCCCACAGGGAAGTTAATAAAAAAACATCAAAAATGGAAATGATTTTTGCAATGTCGGCTCGATAACCGATAAATTTTATGGAATCAGATAAGCGTAATTGCTCGACCTGGTGCTCTAATTTCGTTCGATAATAGCCTTCGCCCACGATTAGAAATTTTGCATGGGGAAATTGATCGATGATCTTTTTCGCTGCTTGAAATAAATAAACATGCCCTTTTCGAGGTTCCAGGCGGCTCACAGTGCCAATTACAATATTATCTTCGGAAATTCCAATTTTGTTAAGCTCCTGATGCCGGATGGCATCAGTCAGACGTCCTGCCTCAACAAAAGCAGCTATGTCAAAACCACTGCAAATTGTCGTATGTTGATCAAGATGGCCGATTTTTTTATCAACATATATTTTTTTTAAGTCATCGCCGACTGCGACAAACTTGTCTGTAAAATACGCAACAAATCTTTCTAATGCAATATAAATTTTCTTTGCGACTGGATTTATTGAATCATGAAACGTCGTTCCATGTAACGTATGAACGATGATTGGTGTTCCCGAAAGTTTCGCCGCGACTCTGCCCAGGAAGCCTGCTTTTGCTGTATGGGTGTGGACAATCTGATAACGACCCTTCTTAATAAAATGAGCTAATTTAAGCAAGGCAATCACATCCCACCATGGAAAAACATTCCGTTTTAGAGATGAAATCACTGTGAAGTTTATTCCAGTCAGTTGCGCTAAAATCGCTGGGTCTGATTCGCCACCGACGATTAGATGGACTTCAAATTTATCTTGCTCCAATCCGCGAATATTCAAGATCGTATTTTCATCGGCGCCGCCACGGATAAGCCTGGTGATGATATGAAGAATTTTAATTCTGTGATGCTGCATGGGCAAAAACCTCTTGATAAACTGCGAGAGTCTGTTCCGCAGTTCGTTCCCAGCTATACATTTTTGCTCGCTTCAATCCCTTCGTAATCAAATCAGCTTTCAGCTCCGGTTGCAGCACCAGCCGCTCCATCGCTTCGGCAATGGCGGAACTCGACACAGGATTGATGCAGAGCGCCGCGTCTGCTGCGACTTCTGGCAGAGACGAAATATTCGATGTTATCACAGGCGTGCCACAACTCATCGCTTCCAGAATCGGGATGCCAAATCCTTCATAAAGTGAAGCAAAAAGGAATGCTTCGGCGCCCTGGTAATACAACGGCAGTTCCTCGTCAGAGACGTATCCTTTAAGAATCACATCTTCAGTTAAATTCAATTGTTCGATTTTCTTCTCCGGTTCTGAATAGCTGCCATATTTTTTGCCAATGATTAGCAACTTATAGTCATCGAACCCATGCTTCTTGAAAATCTGGAACGCCTCAATAATCCGGACCAAATTTTTGTGCGGCCTGCGCTCTCCGACGACGAGGAAGAATTTTTTGTTCAATCTCAATTTGGCTAATTTGGATTGAATTTTCTGTTTATTGGCAGCCAGTTTAAAATTTGAGTTCGATGCTAATGGAATTACCGCTACGTTTTCAGGCGGAACATGAAATAATCGCACCAGATCGAGCTTCGTGCTTTCAGAAACAACGATTATTTTCTTTGCCTTGCGGCATGACATTCGATAAAAAAAGCTCATGTATGTTTTTTTCAAGGAACTGAATTCCAGAAAAAGCTCGGGAGCAATGATGTATTTCAGATCATGTATAGTTACCACCGACCGATACCGCTGCATCATCGGCAAATCGAAATGCGGGTAATGATAGACATCTACTTCCTTCCCTCTCAATTTCAACGGGACAAGAAAATGCTGCCCGGGACGCACCGGCTTGATGCCAATTTTTTCGGTGATCAGATTTCTCTGCTTCCATTGATTGACAGGATGATCCTGGTTTAAATTTTCATCAATAACAATTCTATATAAATTTTTAGTATCGATCTTTAGTAGCGCTTCAATCAAATGGATTAAATAATTCCCAATTCCTGTCATGGTGTTGAGAACCAGCCTGGCATCGATCGTGATATTCATAATTTCTTTAACGTGCTATTGAAAATTGATATTTATTTTCTGTATAAACCGGAACATTGCGCATAATTTTCACATCATCAAATGAATTATTCTCATTTATTCTGCCTGCCAATTATTCTGATTTGTGATTCAAAATTCTGACCATCAGTTTTAAATACGAAACCGGGCGTTGATCCTTTCTGGCAAAAGCAAGCCAGAATCTCAAAAATAAGCCTGCTTCATAAATCAAATACGCCAGATATGAGTTGCTTTTTCCGTGAATCGTTTTAATTAATTGACAATTATTTTTCATGCTGTGGATTAAAATGTTCTCAATATTTTTCTTTGTGCTTTGTCCTTTGAGATGGATAGCTTCCACAGTATTAAGAATGGCGCTACGCCAGCCCTGGTGTTTGGCGCGGTAACAAAATTCCATATCTTCGCCATATATATAAAAATTTTCATTCAATAATCCTATGTCTGCAATCACTTTTTTTCTCACAAACATGCAGGCGCCGCACACGTAGTCTATGCCATAAAATTCGGGATTCTTACGCTGAAATATTTTATGTTTCCATCGAAAAAACAGGGGAGAGCTCATAAACAGCACCTGGGATTTGAACAATTGCCAGTTGGATATAAATTTCCCGCCCGGCACTTGAGGAACCCCGTCCGGAAAGATCAAATTGACTCCCAGGATGCCGACATCTTTATGGCTGAAAAAAAACTGTTCAATCCGTTCAAATGTGCTGGTCGTTTTTAGCTCAGCGTCTGAGTTCAACAACAATATTACATCGCCCTGGCTGGCTTTAATTCCCACATTTGTCGCTTTTGCGAATCCGAGGTTCTCGCTATTTTCAATGAGCCGAACAGATGGAAATTCTCGCCTCACCATAGCCGCACTGTCGTCGGAGGAAGCATTATCGACAACGATGATCTCATATTTTCCATTGGGATTGGCGCTGGGAATTGACTGCAAACAATTCCTCAGCAGGTCACGACTGTTCCAGTTGACGATGATGATTGAAAATAAAGTCTGGTTCATGCTTGTTCCGCCAATGCGTTCAGGAAAATTTGCTCCATCTTTTGGGCAGTGTGATCCCAGGTAAAATGTTTAATATGCTGATAACCCGCAAAAGAGATTCGCTTCAACTCATCCGGATTTTCGAGCAGATAAATAATATGATTTGCCATGGTCTGAATATCGCGTGGTTCAAAAACCAGTGCTGTTTTTCCTGGAATCGAGTAATCCGGAATCCCCCCGACATTGCTGGCGACCACAGCGCACTGGCACGCCATCGCTTCCATTGGCGGCAGTTGACAACCTTCCGACCAGCTTGGGGAGACAAAAATGTCGCTCGAACAATATAGTTGCCTCAATTTCTCTCCATAGGGTTTTAAATGGAATTCAATCCCATTAGGGATGTCGGCTGGTTTTTTTGTCCCAAACATAATTATTTCCACATCTGGCTTGTTGCTCTTGACAATTTCCAGGGCTTTTAGCGCGTCATTCATTCCTTTGTATTCCGCTTCGTGGTGCATCAATAGAATTCGAGCTGGGCTATTAAATCTTTTATCTTCGTTAAAAAAATGCGCTAAATTAACCGCGTTAGTGATGAGAGGAACATCTGCATCACCAAATTTTTCTTCCATTAATTTTTTTAGCCATGACGCGATGACGATTTTCTTCAATGGCAGGCGATAGCTATTATCGACTTTTTCGATTTGACCTTGCCAGGTTTCGTACCCCTGGATAAAATAA
>JALOPY010000165.1 GCA_025453735.1 bacterium
GGTCCGATCTCCATCCGCAATGGCACGCCGCGCTGCTCCCATTCATTAAATTTCCAGCCGGGACGATACCCTTCCCGATCATCAACTTTAAAAGAAAATTTTCCATTCCAGGAGATCGTCATTTTTTCGATGAATTCCAGAATCTGATTTCGTTCGCCGTCACCCTTATAAATTGGAATGATTACGAGCTGGGTGGCCGCCAACCGGGGCGGCATGATAACGCCATTATCATCACCATGGGTCATAATGATCGCGCCAATCAATCGGGTCGAGACCCCCCAACTGGTGGCATAGACAAGTTTCAAATCGCCATTCTCATCCTGAAACGTCACGTCAAATGCTTTGGCAAAATTTTGACCCAGGTTGTGAGATGTCCCCGCTTGCAGCGCCTTTTTGTCCTGCATCATCGATTCGATGCAATAGGTTCGAACCGCGCCTGCGAATTTTTCTTTCTCAGTTTTCAAGCCCTGGATCACCGGAATCGCCATGAAATCTTCGGCGAATTTGGTATAGACCTTTAAAATTTTTAATGTTTCTTCTTCAGCTTGCACATCGGTTGCATGTGCCGTGTGTCCTTCCTGCCACAGAAATTCCGTGGTTCGGAGAAACAACCGGGTGCGCATTTCCCAGCGTACTACGTTCGCCCATTGATTGATCAGGATCGGCAAATCGCGATAGGATTGGATCCACTTTTTGTACATGCTCCAGATAATCGTTTCGGAAGTGGGACGGATGTACAGCGGTTCCTCTAATTTTTTTCCGCCGCCATGGGTTACGACCGCGCATTCTGGCGCGAATCCTGCCACGTGATCTGCTTCCTTTTTCATAAAGCTTTCCGGAATGAACAGAGGAAAGTAGGCGTTGACATGCCCGGTATCTTTGAACATTTTATCCAGCGCGGCTTGCATTTTTTCCCATAACGCGTAACCATTCGGTTTGATCACCATACAGCCTTTGACTGGCGCATAATCGGCTAAATCCCCCGCTGCAATTACATCAGTGTACCAGCGCGAATAATCCTCTGATCGTTTTGTAATTCCCTTTGCCATTGTTCTTAACAAACCTCCATTGCTTCATTGCAATTCAATATAATAAATTTATTGTGATTTTCACCGCTGAACGCAAAGGATCGCAGAGAGAATCCTTCCAGGGAAAAGTAAAAAAAACAGAATACTCTGCGAGCTTAGCGTTCGCCAGAGGCGAATCTGCCTTCGGCATGATTCTCGGTGGTTAAAATCGTAGCTGAATAGTTACAATTTATTTTCAATAATCATTGCCAACCTCATCCGGGCAGTGGTCAATTTCTTCTGCTATCTTTTTTTCGACTGAATAATAACATACTTCAGGACCGGGAAACGATTTCAAGCAAAACAACTCTCTGCTGCGTTCCCATTGTGGTCGTGATTTATCAACCACATCGACGAGCACACCCTGGTCGCAGTGCAAGCACTTGATCGGTTGCTGAGCGAATGGAATAATCGTATGTTGCACAACCAATGCCTGGCTTTGCGACCAGGTCGGTTTTTGGGAACGCTCTAAGAATTCAACATTATTTAATTTTTTAAAAAGCAACCGACCATCGCTTAGCTCGACCTTGGAGCGAAATTCAATTTTATCCCCAGCCGCAAAATGAAACCGCTCCTGTTGCTCCGGATAAACCAGGGCGTAACAATGATCTTCCCAGTGAACGGTATCGATGAACGCTTCATTAAAATGAATGAAATAGCCATTCAATTTCAAATGACTGCTTCGATGATGGATGATCTTTGCCAGCGCCGGTTTAACAGTGCTGATTGTCCCTTGAATATCGATTTGTTTATCGTGAATGGTATCGAGCCAATCCTCAAAGTCTTCTAAATCATCTAAAAATGAATGATACTCATCTTCGGATAACAGCAAAACCGGCTGATTATGAATTTTTTGATCGAAATAATTTTTGCAGCCAAAACATTTTCTCCCGACATGCTGAAAACCTTTGCTGCAGCTCTGCCCCTTGTTCAATAAATGGCAGCGCCACTGAAAATAAATGCAGCCCTGGGGGTAACAATTTTTCACACGCATCACATGATAGACGGAGACGCGATGCTCAAATTTTTCATGCCCGGGAGAATTGCATTTGAAAACATCCAATCGTTTATATGGATTTATCATAATAATAAGAAAAAATTTCAAAAGAATCAATGAATTTATTGGACTTTATCTAATACCTCACTTACAGGTGGGCGACCCAGAAAACTTTGCTAAACCTCAGAGGTTTAGCAAAGTCACCGCACCCAGGACTGAGCCATTAAGACTTTAAATTTCATTAGCGAAAAGCTGACAGATCTCATCGAAAAGAACAAAGCCAGGTGCGGTCAATTTGAGCCGATTGGTATCATAAAGAAAAAGCTGTTCTTGCACCAGGCAATTTAAGGTTTCTAATGTATGATGAAATTTCTTCATGAATGATATTTGGAACTGCTGTTCAAACTGGTGGGTATCAATGCCCTGTGCTGTTCTCAGGCTCAAATAGATAAATTCCAGCATTGTTTGAGTCGCTGACAGTTCTTCACTTTCACGTATCGGTTTTTTGCCCTGTGATGCTGTTCCTGAATATTCATGAATTGAAGCGACGTTCCATTGCCTGTGGCGCTCCCAAAACGAATGCGCCGATGGACCGATTCCCAGGTAGGGCGACCCGTTCCAATACATCTGGTTGTGACGACATTCACACCCGGGCTGAGAGAAATTAGAAATTTCGTACTGCTCATAGCCAGCAGCGCGAAGGGAAGCGATATTCCAGAGATACATTTCGCGCTCGATTTCCTCTGCGACTTTTTCGATCTGCCTGGTGTTAATTTGCTGATCCATGGCAGTTCCTGGTTCGATTGTCAGTCCGTACACCGAAATATGCTGTGGCGAAAATACAATCGCTTTTTTCAGGTTATCCTGCCATTGCGACAGAGTCTGTCCGGGAATGGCAAAAATCAGATCGAGATTGATATTTTCAAATCCTGCTTGAAATGCCCATTCAATTGATTTCACTGCCTGGCTTGCGGAATGCACCCGATCCAGAATTTTTAATTCCGCATCAGAGAAGGATTGAATTCCAATGCTTATCCTGTTGATGCCAATTGCGCGATATGCTTTTAATTTTTCTAATGAAATCGTTTCCGGATTTGCTTCGATGGTAAATTCAAAATCATTTTCAAACGAGAAATTTTTATCAAGTTCTTCGATTAATTCATTGATTTGCCGAGCAGATAAAAGTGATGGTGTTCCGCCTCCCAAATATAATGTCTGAAATTCAACTTGCGAGAAGACGGGATGTTCGCGGTACAACTCAATCTCATCAGCACAGGCATGCAAAAATGCAGTTATTTGCCCCGGTTCAGCCTGTGTGGAATAGAAATCACAATACCCGCATTTTTTCAAACAGAACGGAATGTGGATGTAAAATCCTGCTTTCATCATTCAAATAAAAACCACGAGTATCTTGATAAATCGATAATCGTGGTTATCTAAATTTAATTTAAATTTTGTCGTTATCGAATTAGATCGCCAATTCGCGTCCAACGAATTCGCTTGAATATTTTGTAGAGCGGCACTTCGCTATTCCATGAGAAATAAATGATCAATGCCTGGCCAACGACATTTTCGCGTGGCAAATATCCCCAGTACCGACTGTCAGCGCTATTATCTCGATTATCGCCCATGACAAACAGGTGTCCTTCCGGGACTTTCATGGGACCGAAATTTCGGTTCGATCGATTTTCCGTTTCCCAATAACGGATCGTATATTTTTTGCCATTGTCCTTCGTGATCTGGTAGTAGTCCACATATTGTCCGCCTTGTTCACCTGAATCATAAAAGTTCTTGACAAATTTCGATTCTCCTTCGGCTTTGCCATCGACAAGCACCGTTCCATCTCGAATTTCAACGGTTTGACCGGCAATGGCGATGCACCGTTTGATATAGTCGAGCTTCGGTTCTTTGGGGTATTTAAAAACAATAATATCTCCAGGTTTTGGTTCCTTGATGGCTGGCAGTCGAAAATATGGAATTTTAATATTGAGCAGCGGAATTCGGTCGGGAGTTCGAACACCATAAATAAATTTGTTCACCAACAGAAAATCACCAACGAGCAGCGTGTCTTTCATCGATCCGGTCGGAATCCGAAATGCCTGAATCACAAAAATTCTCAAAATCAGCGCGGCGACAAGCGCAACCAGAATCGCTTCGACATATTCACGAACGATATTTTTCTTTTTGGCTATTCTTTCCTGCCGTTTTTTTTCTCGACGTTTTTTGTGCCACTGAATTATTTTATAGAATAAATTAGCATCAGTTGTTCTTTGTTCTTTTTGAGCCATAATTACCTCTGTTTCATAACGCATTTAGAAATTTTTATTTTTATACTCATTATATATATTCGAGGTTCAAAAAATTAGAACTGCCATTCCAGTTTATCTAATTTTTTAGCGCCAAGCATAATAAAAAAAAATATTAAAAGCGATGATAATAAAATCGTAAAGCTGCCTGCTAAAATATCGAGTGACTGGATGGAAAAGTCCAGGCTCTTTCCGAAAGTATAAATTAAAGCAATCATTCCACCGATCGCGCCAACCATGAGCAGGGATGCAAGGGATAAAAGCAAGCCGCCTGCGGAGCTCAACATACGCTTGGGATGATCCCAATCGAATCGGGCAAAACGCGTTGCTATTAATAATCCTATTGAGGATAGCACTCCTGAAAAACTCATTGACGCCACTATTGCCAGAGACATCAAGCGAAGGGGATGATGGAAATAGATCCCAATTATGATGACAGCGATCCAGGCTAAAACCGTACTCGTCGTAAATCCTAACATAAATTTCTCAACAAGAATTCGTGATGATGGCTGAGGGCTTAGCTTCGTTATCCAGAAAGATTTGCCTTCGAGTGGAATCAATCTCGAGCTGATTTGTCCGGCAATTAGCGATGCAAAAAAAATTAGAAAAATATATGGGAAGTACAGGGCAAATTCGGATTCAAATTGCTCTTGTTTCTGCATCAACGGAAGGATGACCATCATCGCCGCAAACATAACGATATTTATGAGCTGTCGTGTATCGCGAGTCATTAATTTGAAATCACGAACAAAAATGGCTCCGTACGTCCTGGGTGATCGATAGCTGTCGCTGCTGGAACTGATGATTTTCTTGCTTTGCGGCTTCTTTTTTCTTTTTAATGTTAGCGATTGTTCACTGCCAATGAATCCTTGTATGAAAGCATTCCTGGTGAGATGCGCACAGAGGAACCAGATACCGATCGTAACAAGGAGGAGTGGAATGAAAGTCGTTGCGATCAATTTAATATCAGCAGCAGCAAAACCTTTCAACGCCTGAGCTGCCAACGTTGAAGGCAGCAGATTGAGAAATTTCATATTAGAAATTTGGTGCAATGCTTCGATGTTTTGGGGATTGAAATCCTGGGAGTTTTGATTGAATGAAGATCCCCGGATGAGCTGCAGGATCACCCAGATTCCCAGCGAGACAATTCCTAAAAACACGGCCATGATTTCCCGTGCTCGAGCCGGTGGAATAATTCGGATGATAAGCAAGGCGCCCAAGAATGAAAGCGAAACCGGAATCATGAGAAAAACCAGAGCATTCATTAGCATGAGCGGATAATAATACCAGCCTGCATTCATTACCAAACCATAAACGATAAAAATTGGAAAGCCCATGAAAAAGAAAAATGCGGAGTTGGCAACTATGGCTTCAATCAGCTTGAAAGTGAAAATTGTAGTATTTGAAACCGGAGAAGTCATCAGCAAAGGCAAATCGCTCGAAACAAAGAGATAATGGATTGAAACCGTAATTCCACTGACGAGCAAAAAAACGAAAAATCCCAAAAAAATCATCGCCATGAAATTATCGACCAGGGCTGAGGGATAGTTAACGAGTACCGAGAAGATTTCGAAAATCCATTGATAGACAATGAAGAATAGAACCCCCCCACCTGCGATTGCGAAGAATTTCCGCATTCGCTTTTTGCGTGGACCTTTGGTGAAGCCATTCTTGAGGATGGTAATTTTCAATTTTAGCAGCAAGAGGATATGTTTTAAGTTCATGTTATTTATCCTCTAAATATTTTAATACCTCATCGTATTCGCTTCCTCCGGT
>JALOPY010000725.1 GCA_025453735.1 bacterium
AATTAATATAAACCGGGAACAGGGAAGATGTTGAAAAAAGTTGATACACAAGCTGATTTTGTCGCACTCGATCACCAGATCTTAGATTTCTGGCAGCAGAATAAATCATTTGAAAAATTAGTCAAAAAAAATCAAGGCAAACCGCGCTGGTCGTTTCTCGATGGACCGATCACTGCGAATAATCCCATGGGTGTGCATCATGCCTGGGGCAGAAGTTACAAAGATATTTTTCAACGCTACCATGCCATGAATGGGCATGAGCTGCGCTACCAAAATGGCTTTGACTGCCAGGGGCTCTGGGTCGAAGTCGAAGTGGAAAAACAATTGGGTTTCAAATCGAAAACCGATATTGAAAATTATGGCATTGAAAATTTCGTCGAGAAATGCAAAGAGCGGGTGCAAAAATATTCGCAGGTTCAAACCAACCAGTCGATTCGATTGGGCTATTGGATGGACTGGGACAATTCGTATTACACGATGACTGACATCAATAATTACACCATCTGGCTTTTTCTGAAAAAGTGCTACGATCGCGGCTGGATTTACAAGGGTCACGATGTGATGCCGTGGTGCATCGACTGCGGCGCGGCAATGTCGCAGCATGAGATCGCAACAGAAGGCTACAAAGAAATGCAGCATGCCAGTGTATACGTTCGATTCCCGCTCGTCGGAAAACAGAACGAAAGCCTGTTGGTCTGGACGACAACTCCCTGGACATTGCCAGCCAATGTGGCGGCTGCGGTTCATCCTGAATTTAATTATGCAAAAGTGAAACAGGGCGATGAGATTTATTACCTCGTGAAAGATCGGCTGCTGGAAGTTGTTGCGGGCAAAAGCAATTATGAAGTGCTGGAAGAAATGAAGGGCGCGGCGCTTGCCGGGTTGGAATATCACGCGCCATTTGAGGAATTGCCTGCTCAAAACGGAGTGAAACACCCGGTGTTGGTGTGGGATGAGGTCAGCGCCGAAGATGGCACCGGGATCGTTCATATCGCGCCGGGGTGTGGTAAAGAGGATTTTGCCCTGGGTAAAGAGAGTGGACTGCCGGCAATCGCGCCGCTGGATCAGTATGGAATTTTTATCGATGGATTCGATTGGCTCTCCGGTCAAAATGTCATGAAGGTGGCGGAACCGATCATCCAGAATTTGAAAGACAAGAAAATTTTATATCGCAAAGAAACAATCACGCACCGATACCCGGTCTGCTGGCGCCATGGCTCTGAATTGGTGTTTCGGCTTGTTGACGAGTGGTTCATCAAAATGAATGACTTGCGCAACGATATCATGGAAGTCACTAAAAAAATTCAGTGGATGCCGGAATATGGAATGCAGTTAGAGCTTGATTGGCTGAAAAATATGAGCGACTGGATGATCTCAAAGAAAAGATATTGGGGGCTAGCGTTGCCGATTTTCGAATGCCAGCGGTGCGGTCATTTTGAAGTCATCGGCGGAATTGATGAATTGAAAGCGCGGGCGATCGAAGGATGGGATCAGCTCGAAGGACACTCGCCGCATCGTCCTCACATCGATTTTGTGAAAATTCAGTGTGAAAAATGCGGCGCAACAGTGGAGCGCATCAAGGATGTCGGCAATCCCTGGCTCGATGCGGGAATCGTTCCCTATTCAACCATGGGCTATCTGGAAAATCGTTCGTATTGGGAAAAATGGTTTCCCGCGGACTTCATCACGGAATGTTTCCCCGGACAATTCCGCAATTGGTTTTATGCGATCCTGACAATTCCGCAATTGGTTTTATGCGATCCTTGCCATGAGCACGGTGATGGAAAATCGTGAGCCTTTTAAAACCGTGCTGGGACATGCGCTGGTTCGAGATGAAAAAGGCGAAGAGATGCACAAGAGTGCAGGCAATGCGATCTGGTTCGATGATGCCGCGGAAAAAATGGGCGTCGATACCATGCGCTGGATGTTCGCTGAACACAATCCGTTCACGAATATGAATTTTGGCTATGGTCCGGCAAAAGAAATCCGAAAGCATCTGTTGACGCTTTGGAATACGTATGCATTTTGGACCAACTATGCTATCCTCGATGACATTAATCCGGCGACATTGAAAATCGATCCGGCAGAACTGACAGAAATCGACCGATGGGTGCTCGCGAAATTGCAAGAGCTGATTAAAAATGCGCACGAGAATTATGAGAATTATAACATTCTGGCATTTATGAAGAAAGCCGAAGAATTTATCGACGATCTCTCCAACTGGTATGTCCGGCGTAATCGCCGCCGCTTCTGGAAAAGTGAAAAGGATAATGATAAAAAGGTTGCCTATTTTACCTTGCACAAAGTTCTTGAAACATTAATCAAATTACTGGCGCCTGTTATTCCCTTTATCACCGAAGAGATGTATCAAAACCTGGTTGTCGCATCGAATCCTTCAGCGCCAGAGTCTGTTCATCATTGTGATTTTCCTCAGGTGGAAGAAGAATTCGTGAATGAAAATTTGGTGAACGTTGTCGATCATGTGATTGCTATTGTCAAAGCCGGTAGAGCGTTGCGGAATTCGAGCAATATCAAAGTTCGTCAGCCTGTTTCCGAACTTCTGGTGCGCATCGATTCAGCGATGAATTTCGATGCGTTGCAAAAAAATGAGCATCACATCAAAGAGGAATTGAATATCAAGACATTAACCTTTGTGAATGATGAATCGGAAATTGCTCGATATGAGCTCAAAATTGATTTCAAAAAATTAGGTCCCAAATTTGGCAAAGACCTTCCCCAGATTCAAAAAGCATTGGCCGAATTGCCAGCAAAGGACGTTGTCAAAAGGCTTCGCGCTCAATTACCTGTGGAATTGAAACTGAATGGACGGGAAGTCGCATTAAATTTCGATGAAGTGACTGTGGAAATCAAATCCCGCGAAGATTTTGTCGTATTGGAAAGCGATGGAATGCTGCTGGGCTTGAACACTCATTTGACCGATGAATTGCTGGCAGAAGGAATGGCTCGTGACCTGGTGCGCCATATTCAGGAGCTTCGCAAAGAAGCTAATTTTGAAATGAACGATCGCATTTCATTGTATTTTCAAGGTTCGGAAAAAATCAAAAATGTTTTTGTCCAGCATGCTGATTACATCAAGGCAGAAACCCTGTCCGTCGAAATTTCTGAATTATTTTCAGATGCGGTTTTTTCAAAGGACATAAAATTTAGCGGGGAGAGTGTGCGATTGGGTGTTAAGAAATGATCTGAGTTATTGCATTGTATCGGAATTTCAAAGTTTTTGTAAAATAGAACGTAGCTATGCAAATCGAAGATGTGCCGTTTTTTTGCCTAGCTGCCATTTTTTTTAGACGGAGAGCATTGATTAACTGTTTACTCCACTGCTCCTTGTAAGGTTTTTTTTATTGCATTTTTGATTCTAAATTTGAAATTCCGATACAGCAAATTAGCAAAACACAACAAGGAGCATCGGAGTTAGCTGATACCCTGCGAGTACCGGGAATCAAAGAGATTTTTTAAAGGATTATTTGGCGGTTTTAAAACTCGATTTAAACGCTGCTTCCTCTGTTTCTCGTTGTGTGCAATATGTGATCTGACAATAAAATGGAGACAAAATTGCTCAATATCGATGAACTATCAAAAGAGCAACTCTGGGGATTGCTGCAGGATGCCGCAAAAAATTGGCTCGCCCACGATGGATTCTGGTTTCTAGCCGCAGAACAGAAATTCGATTTGGAAACTGCAA
>JALOPY010000166.1 GCA_025453735.1 bacterium
TTCATCGAGCAGTCAGCATCAGAGGAGTACCGCTTATTTGCATTAGCCAGAAGCTTATTGAATTTGCATTCATTAACTGATCCCCAAATTATTCTCGATATCGTGAGGAATCATCCGGAATTAATGGAATTGGTCGAGTCGAATATGGATTTGATCAATGAAAATTGGCAGGAGCTGCTAGAAAACATGGTCGAGGAAGTGTTGGAATTTCCAGGGATGAGTTCTGTTTTTCTGGAAGGCTGAATATTAGAAATGGCATTTTTCAAAATGAAAAACCCCTTTGAAATGATTTCAAAGGGGTTTTGTCTTTCAAATTTCTAAATTAGAAATTGTAACCCAATCCGAACATGACGTTATCCACGTTCATTTTGTAACTGCCAGCCATATTATCATAACCCAGGGCAGTTGCGTTGTAGTTCCAGGGGGCATCAACAGTTCGATCGCCGATGAAGATTTTTTCATAACTGGCGAATAGATCCAGAGGCCCAAGCTTATAACTGAGACCCAAATTGACAACATGTCTTCTGTTGATATCTGGAATCACAATTGTAAGGGTTTCGTCACCGATAACCGAAGGCTCTGTATAATAGCCGGCTCGGAGTTTAAATGGATCGGACAATGAATATTCCATTCCCAGTCCGAAACGGATCGCATCATCCCACTTTTCGATGAGCTCCGATTTTGATCCATCTTCCATGTCGATTTCGATGACATCCCAGGAAGACCATTGGGTAAATGATACATCCGCTGCGATGAGCAGTTTTTCAATTCCAGTAAAGGCAAGACCAGCGCCAAGTGTCATAGGCAGCGGCAACGTGGCATCGCCTTTGGCTTTATTGTATTTCGGTATCTTTTGCCCGCTATAGATGCCTAAGAGTTGTTGATATTGAGCTGCTGATACCAAATTTCCGGCAAGCATTTGATCGAGAATTCCTTTATACCCTGCGAAAGCTGCAGCATCTATCGTGGCGCCAAAAGTATTTGCCGTAATTTCTCCGTCTAAGGCAATATCGTTATAGTAAATTCCCGACAGACCCAAACTTAGGTTATCGGTGATGTTGTATTTGATTCCCATATTAAAGCCGAAATTATTTCCGTTGCCCTTTAGCTCGCTATCAGTCAAAATATGGTTAAAATTAGATGATAACAAACCTCCTAATTGCATTTGGCTCAACATCCCACGTAGCGGTGCTAAATTGGGATCGAAAATTAAGGGATTCGGAGTTGTCGAGGGTTTTCGAATGATTATATCGGCTAGGATAAAACTGAAGCCAACGCCCACCGAGAATTTGTCGGTCACCTGATAGGAGAAGGTTGGGTTGATATTAATGACCTGCAAATCATCCTCAAATTCGAATTCTGGATACGCGCTATTGTAAGCCGCGGTGTTCATGGCATCCCATTTTGAGCCGAGACCAAACGGAGCGTATACGGCTAGCCCAAAAGCCATTTTCTCGGTTCCGTAAACAAAACCTGCAGCAGGAATTGGGAATGTTCTCGGTTCATTTTCAAATTCTTCGGTTTTATAGACACTAAACGGCGGGACATTTTGGCCCAGCGTATATTTGGCACCTGGCATGACCAATTCAAAGCTGGCGCCCACATGAAATCCTTTTATTTGCGTTAATCCAGCAGGATTCCAGAAGATAGCGCTCCAATCATTAGCAACTCCTCTGAAGTTGCCGCCCAACGCAGTCGCTCGTGCTCCGACTCCGGTGAGTGAAACGCCGGATGCAAATAATGAGGTTGATAATGTTAGAACACATAGAACAACAACAACGGATGTAAATCGTTTCATCTTTTTACCTCCCATACGGTAAAGTTTTAAGTTTTTTCCTGATTTCTGTCTTTTCATTCTAAAACTAATTACATGACTGTGAAACTATTTATTGCTTTGAAGACATCACCTCCTCTGGATTTTTAGTGAAGCATGACTAATTTTTCTGAAATTATTTTGAACGATAGCCCTCGTTGAATATTGACAAATTTAGATTTCTCGATTCACGGTAAAAACAAAATTTCGCGGTGGTGCAATATTGCGTTCGATCTGCCAGTAATTATATTGAAACATATTATTAATATTGAAAGCTAAATCGAATCCGAACAATCGCGCTGCAATTCTGGCATCCCACACGTTTTGGGCTGCGCGAGGATCGTTTGGATATATTTTTACTTTTTCCAATCGGCTGATGTATCGGTAATCGATGCCGAGCTCAACAATGGAATAGGATAATGTTAGCCCCGATGTCACCAGGTGACGCGGGCGATAGGCTAATATTTCGTTCGTATTTAAATCCTCCGGATCCATGTAGGTATAGCCAGCATTGAAAAGAAGCAATCGTTTCCATAGGCTTCCCTGCGCGGTAATCTCCAGTCCCCGGATTCTGGCATTGGCAACATTGGTGAACTGGACGGTCTGATAAATATCAGGCTCCGGCTCGATAAAATTTTTATAATCATTGTGAAACAGCGCCAAATCTACGATCAGTTTCTCGGAAATAATTTGATTGATTCCGACTTCGTACGACCAGGCGCTTTCCGGTTTCAGATATGGATTGCGAATGACACGAAAGCCAGCAGTGAAAGTCTCGGTGAACATTTCAGCCATTGTTGGCGCCCGGAATCCTCTGCCGACAGATGCCCGGATCGCAGTTGCAAAATTCGGGCGCAGACTAAGACCCACTTTTGGATTAAATTGATTATCTTCTTCTCCGGTATCCACATGATGATAATCGAAACGGCTGCCGAGCGTAAGCGAGAGCGCTTTTAAAAGTTTTAGCTCGTCCTGAATGTAACCGGCTAACGTATAGGATTCATGATCGCCCCACACGAGCGAGCGGGTGAAATCATAGATTCCTTCGATTCCGGTTGTGATGGTGTGGACTTTATTGGGCAAGTAATCGGCCTGCAATTCGACGCCAAATTTTTTCGCCCGGGAATTGTCGTTGTTGTCATGATGATAATGTTGAAAATCGTTATGGAAATATGAGGTCCTGATTTTATAGGTAAATTTCGAGCTGAGCAACTGGCGAAATACTGCATTCGTGCTAAATTTGTTGGAATTGACCCAATCCCCGATCGCGGGAATGGGCATTTCATAAACATCATGTTGATTGCGCCACAGGAAAATTTCTCCATAATCTACCGAGGTCCAGTTGGATTGCAGCGTGAAGGTCGATTGCGAGTTGAATTTGTAAATAATTTTTCCTAGCAAATTATAGCCATTGCTGTTGCCATTTTGTTGATACCCGGTGCCTTCTTTTCTTCCTCCAGAAAGAAGCACACTGAGCTTGTTCCAGCTTTGTGAATGCGTGACATCGAATTGATTGAAATCCAACCGGCGATCGGTCCAGTTCCATTCCGGATAATAAGGTTTATCGTAAAGTCCGATGGAATATTGAAAGTGCGTTGTTGGCTTGGAGGTAGGTTCTTTTGTGATAATATTGATCACTCCTCCCAGCGCCTGGGATCCATAGAGTGCTGATCCTGCTCCTTTGACGATTTCGACCCGCTCGATTTGGGACATCGGAACAATATCCCATTTGATATCGCCGCTGTCACCCGGCATCATCGGAATGCCATCAACCAGAAGCAACACCCGGCTTCCCGCTCCGAGACTGAATCCGGAGGAGCCTCGAATGTTGACATCGCCCCTCATTATATAAACACCAGGCGTGTACTCCAGAACCTCATTCAAGTAAGTTTTGTTGCGTCGTTCAATTTCTTTCAAGGATATCAAAGAGACGCTATTGGGCACATCCTGGAAACTTTGTGCTTTTTTGCTTGCCGTCACAATCAAGGTCGGCGTTTCGATCGCAGTCTCTTCGAGCTTAAAATCGATGGTTACTTTTCCACCCGCTTGAATATCAACCTGAATAGTTTGCGCTTTATAGCCCATCATGGTAGCTTTCACCTGGTATTTGCCGGCAGGAATTTTATTCACGAAAAAATTACCATCGAGATTGCTGGATGCTCCAAGCACGGTCTGAACGAGAACAACATTTACCCCTGGAAGCGGTTGTCCGGTTTTATTATCAGTAATTTTGCCGACCAGGCTGCCGAAGTTAGTATTTGCCTGACTGAATAATAATTCTGAAGGCAATAAAAGCAGCGACAAAACAAGGATCAAAATATATTTAAATTTCATCTTATCTTCTCTGAATTTTATTATTGACCTGAAAAATAGACGTTGATATTCACTCCAGCGATCTGACTGGTGTCTGTCGGAACAACGATCTCCTGGAGCTCGAAAGAGCCTGGCTTCAGCAGAATCCCAACGATATTATCCAATGCCCAGGGCTTATCGACGATTTTTATCACGACTCCAATCGCTCGATATGTGTCCGGGGCGGCTGAAATAGAAAAATTTGTTGAATCCACATTGGCAGGAAGGAGGCTGCTGAAGGCGAAGTCCAATAGCGATTGGGGGGGGAATTGCGTGCTGGCGATCACCATAAAATTTTCAACGTTTTGCGGCCAGTTCCCATTGAATTTCACCGTTCCAGAGATGCTGCTGGTCGTGGCACGTTTTGCATGTGCGAAGTCGGCAGTGATATCTTTTCCATTGATTATTGTTTTTTGATCTGGAACAGCTATCAGACCGGGTGAGAATGGATTGCCCTGTTCCAGGTAGATTCCAAAGATGCTTTGAATGCCCCATGCTGCGTTACGTTTTCGCCAAACGAGACCAAGATAATACTCGCCTGGATCCAGGTAAAAAGTATAGGCAGCAGAATCTCCGCCAGTAGCGAGGATGTCACCAATGATAAGATCATTGAGATCGGTTGGCGGAAACTTCGTTGCAGCAACGATTCTGACCTCTGCCGTGTTTTGCGGCCAATCGCCAACATAGTGAATCGTACCACTAATTCCGCTACGAATCGGCTCGATACCATGATCCATTTCACAACTGATCAGGATCACAAACGCTAATCCTGCAGCCAAAATAAATAGTGATTTTATTTGAATCGCTGTTTTCATAATCTTTTATTTTATCTCAGTTAAAATTAAAATTCATGTTGATCGAAAACACAAGGGATTCTATAAAAAAAAATCCATGAATGTGAGTCATGGGTTAGTTAGAAAATAAATGAATACGAGTACGATCTTCGTTCACTTGAGAAAATTATCTTGATAAAGAACAAATTTTATCGGTAGTTTTTTAAAAATATTAAGTTGCATACGATGAAAAAACTCTTGCGTTATTTTCATTCAAGTTATTGAGCCAGTAAAACTAATATTTAGAACCCTTAATTATAAGATAAATATTTCAAAATGTCAAGAAATATTTTTTGAAAAATAAATTTTTATAACTTGAGAAATTTTAAGCATAAAAACTACTTGACATTCAATAAAAAAATTCTAAATTAATGAATGAGTATTCATTCAGCTTAAATTATGAGATCAATCGATATTGACCAGTCACTTAGAGTGACCATTCAATAATCATACTAAAGAATGTATTATGGCAAATAAAAGAAGAAACAACGATGATAAACGCGAGCGAATTTTAAAGGCGGCAACCCAGGTTTTTGCAAAGCATGGTTTTTATAAATCAAAAATCTCCGTAATCGCCAAGCTTGCCAATGTCGCTGACGGAACCATCTATTTATACTTCAAAAATAAGGACGATTAATTAATCTGTCTTTTTGAAGAAGAAATGAACAAAATTATTCGAAATATGAAAGAGGAAGTGGCAAGAGCAGAAGGCACTGAGAATAAAATCAAAGCTTTCATAAAAGCGCATCTTGAGTTAATTGCCGGCAACAAAGAGCTGGCAGAAGTGCTGCAAATCGAGCTGCGCCAGAGCCACAAATTTATGAAAGAATATATGGGCACCAAGTTAAATGATTATTTGAATATCATTTCTTCGATTATTTTATATGGGCAAAAAAATGGAGAGCTTCGTCCTGAAATTGTGCCAGGAATCGCGAAGCGAATTTTATTCGGCGCCCTGGATGAGCTATCCGGATTCTGGGTTTTATCAAAAAATAAAAGGTATAGCCTCGCCATGTCAGCACAAATGCTGAGTGATATTTTTATCAACGGAGTCAAGACAAAGGCGAAAAGCGATGGTAACTAAAACGCTCTGGAGG
>JALOPY010000167.1 GCA_025453735.1 bacterium
TTCGATTCATCGAAAATGTAAATCAACGGCGAGATGAAGTTATTCCAGTTATAAAGGAATGTCAGAATCGCCAGGGTGGCAAGCAACGGCTTCGAGAGCGGCATAATGATCTGCCAATAAATTCGGAAGTCGCTGGCGCCATCGATGCGAGCGGCGTCGATAAAGTCGTCGGGGATTTCCTGCATGAATTGACGGGCGAGGAAGATTCCGAATGCGCCTGTCAGTCCTGGCAGGATGAGCGGCCAGAAAGTATTGAGAAAACCGAAATCTCGCATTAGCAGAAATCCGGGCACCAGTAACACGGAGCCAGGGATGAGCATGGTCGAAAGCAAAAACATGAAACAGAAATTTTTGAATCGAAACTGATGTTTGGCAAAGGCATAGCCAGCCAGGCTGCAAAAGAAGAGCGTCCCTGCCGTGGTTGTGATTGCCACGATAAAACTATTCAGCATAAAGCGACCATAGGACATGGCATCCAGCAGGTCTCGATAAGGCTTGAGGGTGGGATTTTTCAACGTCAGGCTGATCGGGACCTGTGTGACATCCTCCAATGATTTGAACGAAGTGATCACCATGTAATAGAACGGCAGCACCATCACCAGTCCGAAGGCGATCACAAAAACATAGAGCCAGAAACGGGAGGATCGTTTTTTTATTTTTGCGAATGAGAATTTTTGCATTTTGGAATGCCTTTCACCAATAAAAAATTTTCTTCGTTTCAGAATTTTATTGATTTCTTCTGGTAACAAATTTCAAATTCAAATACGTCAGCAGAAACAGGAAAAGAAACAGGATATAGGCAATGGCCGACGCCTCGCCCATCTTAAAAAATTCAAAGCCCATGCGATACAGAAACGGCACAATGGTCATGCCGCAATCATCCGGCCGAACAAAATCAGTTGGGTTGTTTCTATCCGTTGGAGAAAATATATTATTTCACTATTCACAAATCATCGCCTGAGTTATCTGCCTACCAAAAATTTCATCTCAGAGTTTAATCCCTTCTGGTAACAAATTTCAAATTCAAATACGTCAGCAGAAACAGGAACAGAAACAGGATATAGGCAATGGCTGACGCCTCGCCCATCTTAAAAAATTCAAAGCCCATGCGATACAGAAACGGCACGATGGTCATGCCGCAATCATCCGGCCCGAATTTGGATTCGGCTTCGGCCGCGCCGCCGCCGAGCATGTAAATTTGCTCGAACACCTGCACCGCGCCAATCGTGCCCATGATCACTAGAAATGTAAATTGCGGTTTCAAATTGGGCAGGCTGATGAAGAAAAATTGCCGAATCGGGCCAGCGCCATCGATCTCCGCGGCTTCATAATGTTCTTTGGGCACGTTCTGCAATCCCGCCAGAAAGATCAAAATCGTGAACGCCAGTCCCTGCCAGATGGACATAATGATGACGCTGTTCAAAAATCGCCCTTTATCTTTGATAAATAAAATCGGATCTTTGATCAGGTTTAAATTTAACAGCAGTGAATTGATCCAGCCATAACGAGTTTCGGCATAGAGTGCAAACCAGATCAAGCTGATGGAAACGACCGAGGTGACCAGCGGTGAAAAATACACAAATTTGAAGAGTCGATCCGGAATCAGATTTTTATCCAGGCAGGCGGCTAATATGACAGCAATAAAAATTTGAATTGGCAAAACGAGAATGGCAAAATAGACGGATCGTCCCAGACTCTGCCAGAGCACTCGATCCTTCAAAATATTGACATAGTTTTCGATACCCACCCAATGCGCCTGGTTCAACGGCATAATCGGATTGTATTTGGTGAAGCTCAAATAGAGCGAAACGATGATCGGGATGATGATGAAAACCAATGCGGCGACGATGGGTGGCGCGATATAAAGATACGAAATCCATTGCTTGCGAGCGGTGCGATCGATCAAGACATAGGCAAAAAACAGCCCGATCAAAATTGCCGCGATGAGTTTTGAATAATCCAGCACATCCCATTGTTGCTTTACGGCGATTTCGTTATCCAGGTGGATGCCATAATATTGGTAGTAATCTTCTCGCTCCAGATTGAGTTTTTGCTGGGCAATCACTGTGGAGCTTTTCAAAACCTTCTCACAGGTCTGGTTCAAAAATTGGGCATACTTCTTTTTTTCCGCGGTCATTTTGCCTGCCGCGAATGCCTTTTTTAAATCCCAGACGCTCAGGCTATTTTGATCTGCTATTTTTTTAAGATAACCTTCCAGGTCATTTCTGACTTTAAAGAAACTCTGTTCCAGAATTCGACTGGACTCATTCAACCAGGGATAACCCTGCTTGTTTTTCAAACGACTGTAAACCTGAAAAAATAGCTGCTGATCGCCGGGCAGCAAATCGATTTTCTCATTCCAGAAATCCATATTGACCGATACGAATAGCTGGGAACGATCCCCCAGGTTGGACATCGTTTTGTGAATAAACAATTGGGATTCTTTCAAGAGCAGGAACTCGATCCATTGCATGGCTTCAGCAGGATGCCTCCCATCTCGAAAAATGACCGCCGTCCTGCCGCCCATGATGGTGCCGGGAATGCCGTCATCTGCCTGGGGAAATGGGAAAATGCCAAAGTTGTTTTTCAAATGCGGCGCTCGAATCAGGAATTCGAAATAGCGCATGTCGTAATCCACGAAGAGCGGCAGCGCCTTTTTTTCATCGACGATCGACATCAGCTCGATGGGCTTGTCCATGACCAGGTTGTAGTTATTCCATAACTGAATGGCAAAGCGATAACCCTTCAAAAAATTTGGTGCTGTCCAATCGACCAGTGTACCTTCATTTTTATAGCTATCCTCGCCAAAGGGCCAGACATACGTGCCGATGCCCCAGTTGGCGTTTCTGGTCCAGAGGAAGCCGTATTGGTAGTTGTTGGCTGTTAGGACATCCAAAATATGTTCGAACTCAGACCAGGTTTGCGGCGGCTGAAGATTCAAATTGCGGAAAATATCTTTGCGATAGAAGCACATCAATGCTGTGGCGTTGTAAGGGACGGCGTACAAACGATTTTGAAAATAACAGATGGGCCACATGTCGGGAAAAATTTTTTCCTTCAATCGTGCCACTTCCTCGGGAAAATTTTTTTCCAGATCGATGACGCCGCCGACCTTGCCATATTCCAGCCCTGCGGCAAGGTAGGACGTGCCCGCATCGGGCGGCTCGCCTGATGCCATGGCGGTGAGATATTTCGTCTGAAAATTGCCCCACGGGATCGGTTGGATATGAACCGCAATGCCTGTCTGCTGATAAAATTTTTCAGCCAGCTTTTCCAGCACCATGACCTCATCGTGGGTGCCGACCATCCAGAAGTTGACGATTTTTTCTGCAGCGAATAGCTGACAGGATAGCATTGTCAATGCGGCGATGAGAATGAATTTTTTGTAAGACAATAAATTTTCCTCTGATTTAAAAAGTGGAGTGTTGGATCAATGGAGTGTCGATGGTTTAGGCTCCTCTTCATTACTCCAGGACTCCATCATTCCATTATTCCACTACTCCACCATTCCATTTCACTATCACGGCGCTGTGGTGAATTTCGAATCCGAACTTTCTGCCTTGAATCCAAATTCATCCACCGAGATCACTTTAAAATGATACATCGTATTCGGCTGTAAGTCGGTCAGTTTCACCGTGTGTGATTTCAAGAGAACGGCGGAATAAACGGACTTGCCGTATTCGACTGTCGTTCCGAACAAGACTTTTGAATCCGAGATCTGGGTTGTCTTCCAGTTGATCGTGGCTCGATTGGATGAAATGAAATCGATGGTTAGTTCGGATAATCGATTCAAATATTGATCGGGGGATGCATGGCGGATCAACATCTCCCGCACCACGGCGCCGAATTCAGTGGGCGTGAGACGATTGTCTTGCTGCGTCAGATGCGGATCATCGACCCAGGACCAGGCGGTCCAGCCCAATCCTTCCTCATTGAGATACGCCATCAGTTGCCTGCCCCAGGCACTATTCTCGACATAGCCCCCAAACTCGCCGACGAAAACGGGAATCTGATCGCTGTAATTTCCCACCAGTTCATCGAATTTAGTCGCGTTGCTGAACCAGGGATAAACGTGCAGCGAATAGACGATATTTTCAAACGGCAGTGGATTTCTCGCCCAGACAGCGATGTCGTTCGCCCAATTCAAGCCCGAAACCAGAATCAGTGCTTTTGAATGAACCGAGCGAATGCCAGTGATGATCTGACTGGCACGATCACGCCATTCATCAAAACCCACGTCATGCGCTTCGTTGTGAATGTCGTACAGAATGGCAGGATCATCTTTGTATCGCAGCGCCAGCTTTTTCCACATGGTAACGGCTGACGTATCGGGAATCCTCGGAATTTTTATGGCGGTGTTCTGCCATTGCAAATCGAGGATCACGTAAGCGCCATTATTTTTAATCCAGTCGATTACCTGATCCATTTGGTTATTGTAGGCTTCATCGGTCATGATCCATTCCTGGTTGAACGGAATGCGAATGATGTTCGCCTGCCAATTCTGGCAGATAAAATCGAATTCCGCCTGGCTCATGCCATTGCCTTTTTTATCATACTCCAATCCCGACCGATTGACGCCATGCAAAATGACCTGCTTGCCATCGGAATTGACAATTTTGCTGCCGCTGGTGCTTAACCATTTGAATTCAAACTGGTCGGTTGTCGGACCGACGGGATTTTTATCGTCATCTTTGGAACAAGAAATAATACAGCATAGCAAGCATATTGAAAGTAAAATTTTGGCACGTTGCATTTTTCCTCCAAGCACCATAATGGAATGATAAAAGGTTAATTCTTGATTAAAGAGCAAAGACTTTTCAGGACACGGAAATGAAAGTCACGGAAAAAAGCCTTTAGAATTTCGATTCCGTGTCATTTCCAATTCCGTGTCCAGAATTTTTTTTGTTCTGGCATAACCAGGTTAGGCGAAATTATTTCTTAATAATCGAATCAAAGTAATCATGGATCACCTGAACATTAGTTTGAATAATCAAGCCTCCTCTTAATTTTCTGATAAAATTGGGCACCTCGGTTGATTTTCGGTCCATCAACAGATTTCGCTCGATGACCTCATGGTATTCATCAGGCGAAGCATCGAATTTTTTACCCATGTTCAATTCTTCAAATTTTTGTTTGATGTCAGCATCGGTAATTTGAATGTCATCGATGAGCTTTTTTCTCAACATCATTTGCAGCCGATATTCTTCGAACAAGGCGGTTTTCATCTGGACGGTTTCAGACGTGCTGGCGAGTCCCATCGCTCTGGCTTCCTGCGTCAATTTAAAATCCCGAATGGCGAAATCGAGAACGGTTTTAAAGCTCATTTTCATGGCGCTTCTTGGTATGTAGGAAAGCTGAGCGATGAATTGTCCGATAGTAATGGTTTCATCATCAATGAAAATCATGGGCTCGCGGCGTATGTCCCAGAGGCTCGCCTGGACCGACTCGATCTCTTCAGCAGTCAAATCTATCGAAGCAGAATCGGTGGGCAGCTTAGTGAGCAGTCGTTCCAATTTCTCGCCGACGAATCGGAGCGCATCGGACCGAACCTTAACCTTCGTTTTTTTCATCATCCTGTCGATATAGTCGTCGGCGATTTTCTGGCCGATTTTCAATTTTAGCACATTGGCGGTATTGTCTCGTTGTTGCTGATATTCATTTTCGGAAATCAATGGATTTTTTTTCCAATCCACCACTTTCAAGATGTGATAGCCATGCGTTGATCGAACGGGCGGGGAAATCGAATTGATTTGGGCATGGAAGGCGGCGTTGGCCAGATCGTACTCCATCTGATCCCAATCGACCCAGCCCAGGTCGCCGCCCGAATTGGCCAGCGTGGAATCTTTAAAAATGATCTTTGCCAGCTCATCGAAAGAAGCTTTGCCCTGCTGAAGCAAGTTATAGGCTGAATCGGCCTGGGCTTTGGTTTCAAAAAAAAGATGCTTGATTCTTCGCTGCTCCTGGGTGAAGAGGAAGGTCTGCTGGAGCAGATCGTCATCGAATTTGACTTTTGGCTCGATGATCCGCTGGTAATGTTCGTCTCGCAGGCATTTATTTTGGTATGCCTCCACCTGATAGTGGAATCTTTCGTCGGTGTCCAATTTTTCGAGGCGGGCGGCGTCAGCCAATAGCTTGCGATTGATCAATTCATCTAAAAAGCGTTCTCGTGTTTCTCTGGAATCGAGCACTTTGGGTTGTTTCAGCACCTCGAGATAAGCGATTCGGAATTCATCGAGCGTGATGGTGTATCTGCCGAATTGGGCGACGATGGGATTTTGTTTTTTGGAGCAAGCCGATGTTATGAGAATCAGGATTAGAAATATAAAATAAAAACGACATCCGCCTTTGCCCACCACGCTGTTGGATGGCGGTGATAATTTATTCAGTTCTATTATTGCCGATAACTTTGTCATTTTACCAATATTTTTAAAGAGAAATCCTTCCGAAGGTTCTGAACCTTCGGAAGGGTATAGCTATTATGGAATGTATTGCTGCGGTGCATAAAGGCACCGCACTCCTGAAATTTCAAATCTGACTGAGTAGTGCTACTTGATCACAATAAACCTCCCCACATGCTGACCAATCCCTGGCGCATCGACATGATAGATGTAAAGCCCGTACGCAATATCCATCTGATCTTTGGTGAGCATGTCCCAGCCCTCGGAGCCATCGGTGATTTCGGTATTGTGTTCCAATGTTTTCACCAGCGTGCCA
>JALOPY010000168.1 GCA_025453735.1 bacterium
GGTTGGCCATTAGCTGATTCGCTGCAAGTTTATATCAAGGATAATTACAATAATCCTGTTGGCGGATACCCGGTCACTTTTCGCTCCACCGAAGGCGATAATCCCGGAACATTCAATGGATATACAGCGCAGCAGATCATTGTGAAAACAGATAGCAAAGGAATTGCCCGGGTGATGTTTTACAGTGGAGCAAAACCTGGAGTTACCTCTCTGGCAAAAGCTATTGCGGAAGGATTGACTGGATCGCCAATCACCTTCACTGTTACCGTGGCAGAATTAGCTGAAATAAAATATGTGGATGGCGATCTTCAAACCGGCGCGGTTGGGTCTGTCCTGCCAAAGCCATTAACAGCAAAAGTAGTGGACACGGCTGGAAAAGCAATTCCCAAGTTTGATATTACTTTCAAAGTCGTAAAGGGCGATGGCAATCTATCCGGGAATTCCACCATCACGGTTAAGTCGGATACGACAGCGAAAACGGCTGCTGCCACCTTTACCCTCGGAACGGCTCCCGGAGACACGAATAATGTCGTCGAAGCGAGCGCGATCTATAAAAGCAAGGCGCTGAAAGGATCACCGATTCGTTATCGTGCTTCTGCTGCAATTGGTAGTGTTTCGGAATTGAAAGAAGTCAGTGGAAACTACCAGCGAGAAGTTGTTGGCAATCCACTGGAAAATCCGCTGGTTGTCAGAATAACTGATAGCTTTGGAAATCCGTTTGCTGGACATCCAGTGACCTTCACGGTAAAAACCGGAGGCGGATATTTGGACGGGTCTTCGTCAAAGAAAACAGTCACGAAAAACAGCAGTGATAGCGGCAAAGTTCAGGTTCTCCTTACTGTTGGAACAACCGCAGGACAAAATAATAATTCTGTGGAAATTGTTTCCTATAAACCTGGCACTCAGACCCATTTGAAAAATTCTCCGATGACTTATTTCGCATCTGCAACAGCAAGTGCTGCTCATTCATTAGCAACGGTTTCAGGAGAAAATCAACCTCGAAGTGCTGTACGGACAGCATTAGCTCAGCCTTTTGTCGTGAAAGTGAAGGATAAAGAGGGAAATCCAGTACCGGATCACCCAGTTCAATGGAAAGTAGTCCAGGGCGGCGGTACATTCGATGGACTAACAGATTCAATCAAAACGGTAAATTCCAATCAGAATGGTCTATCTCAAGTTTACTATTACCCGGGTCCGCTGGCAGGATTACAAAATGTTGTCAGATCCCAATCTTATAACCAGGTTGAATTAACTGGCTCTCCCCGGACGTTCGTCGTTGATACCAAAGAGGGAGCCATCAGTGCCTCTCGATCGGATGTTTCAGCAACAAGTCCGATCGCAGCGGATGGCGTCACCCAATCGAAAATTACTGTCACTTTGATGGATGATTGGGGCAATAAAATAGCCGGGAAAGCGTTGACGCTGAGTCCGCCCCCGACAGGTTCTAATAACACGTACACATCGTTTTCTGAACTGACAAATGCCAATGGACAGGCTTATGCTTACCTGGCATCGACACGTGCTGAGCAGAAAATTATTAAAGTAAAAGAATTCTCTGGAGTCCAGTTGCTGGATACTGCACAAGTAAAATTTACTGCGCTGGATGCTCAAGGTATTTCTTATGTGTCCGGTACCGATCAGACCGGAAATTTTGGCACTGCCACGAAGGATAAAATTAAAGCTCGAGTTTATGATAAAAATGGCAACCCAATCTCCGATTATCCAGTATTCTTTGAAGCCTACGAAGGCGGCGGATATGTTTGGGAATGCCGTGATTCAAAACCAGTGTTTACCGATCAAACTGGCGTTGCATCGGCAAGCTGGATTCTCGGTCCATCCGTAGAAGTCAACCGGGCTCGTGCGAACGCTGCAGGTTTAGCAGGGTCTGGAAGCGTACGTTACATCGCCACCGCACATTCCGGAACAGCCAAAAAAATTGAAAAAGGCAGCGGGGACACGCAGACCGGAACGGCTGGTCTTCCATTAAATAATCCGTTGGTTGTAAAAGTTGTCGATAGCGCCGGTGATCCAATTTATAATTATCCTGTTAAATTTAAAGTGACATTTGGCGGCGGCAATTTTAATGATGCTTCAATTGTAACGATAAACACAAATCCATTCGGTGAAGCGAGTCGCTATTTAACACTGGGAAGAATCGCAGGAGCAAATGTCACATCAGTTGAAGCCACTGACCTTGCTGGCTCGCCCATCGGATTTACCAGCCAGGGAATACCTGGCGCGGCAGCAAAAATCGTTGTCGGAGCTGGCGAAGGAAAAACTGGTCCGGTTGGCGGGCAAATTAGTGGCATTCAGGTGAAAGTTACTGACATTTACGATAATGCTGTGGGTGGCTATACAGTTAATTTTGCAGTGAATAAAGGCAATGCCTCAATTATTGGATCAGGAGCTGTGGTGAGCGGACCCAATGGCATCGCATCAATCAGTATCAACGTGGGAAATGCAGTCGGTGAAATCGAAATTTTGGCTGCTGCACCGGGTTTAATCGGTGATGGGTTGAAGATTAAAGTTTATGCGGTTGCCGCTACTGCTGTTTCGATGACAATTTCTAATGGAAATAATCAGCAGGGAACGATTGAGCGGGAATTGGTTTATCCGCTATCTGTAGCCGTATTGGATCAATATGGCAATCCTGCTGGCGGACAGAATATCCCCATCTCTTTTGTAGTCACCCAGGGAAATGGAATTTTGCTCAATGGTCCCACGGTTTATGCGGATGAGAAAGGGATTGCGTCAGCTCGATTCCAATTGGGCAATGTGACTGGAAGTAATTACAAAGTCTGGGCGATCAATAATGGCTTAACTGGTTCGCCGCTTGAGTTTAAGGCGAATGGCGTGACCAACAAATTTCCATTGATCACACCCATTCCGCCGGTGACTATTCGCGAGAACCAGAATATCACTTTCACAGTGAATGCGACGGATGATAACAACGATCCGATTAAATTTGGTGCGCGTAGTCTGCCGCAAGGCGCTTTGTTTGATTCATTGGGAACCAAACAATTTAGCTGGACGCCTAACTATTTTCAAGCGGGTGTGCATGAAGTTCGTTTTATTGCTACAGACAATAAAAGTGGCTTTGATGATGAAGTGGTTCGAATTACGGTGGAAAATGTCAATCGAATGCCGCAAATATCCTATTACGAACCTATTGCACATGACCTGGTTGGACATAAAAATATCGGCGAATCCTTCCGCTTCGTTGTGCAGGTGAATGATCCTGATAATGATGAAATCACCTATAAATGGTTCGATAATGATGTGCTGGTTTCATCAAAAAATTATTATGATTTTTATGTCGCCAATGAAGAGATTGGCAGTCATTATATTGTCGTAAAAGCCTCAGACGGATACGATACTGTTCAGCGTGATTGGGCGATTTATATTAAGACACCGGTAGAATTAGCTCATTTTTCTGGTCGCATCGTCGAACGACAAGGCATTGAGCTGGAATGGGAAACAACTGTTGAAACAGCTCACGCTGGGTTCAATATTTTTCGACGATCGGCTTCAGAAAAAGAATATGAACAGATTAATGGCAATCTGATCAAAGCAGATGGGACGAAAAAATATCGCTATATCGATCGCAGCGTCACTGTCGGGGAGACATATTTCTTCAAGCTCGAAGATGTTTCTCTTACTGGCGAAAAAACACAGCATGATGCAATAACATTGTTCGTGACAAAACCGGACGAGTATCGGCTGTATCAAAATTATCCGAATCCGTTTAATCCCAAAACGCATATCGATTACCAGCTTCCGGAACCATCACGAGTGACGATTAGAATCTTCAACATCATCGGACAGGAAGTGAGAACACTGGTCGATGAGATGAAAACAGTTGGCTATCATTCGGTGATGTGGAATGGCCTGGATAATTTTGGCACGCCAGCCACTTCTGGAATTTATTACTATCGAATGGAGACCAATTCATTCATCGAAGTAAAGAAAATGGTGCTGTTGCGATAAGGAAATATTTCCGGTAGGTGCGGTGCGTTTATGCACCGCATCCGCTCATCAGCGGATACTAGCATTGCACTCTTGTTTCGTGACACCATGGAAACGAAGTCACTTCAGATTCATTGTATCGGAATTTCAAAGTACATTAAAAAAATACCATAAAAAAACCTTAAAGGGAGTATAAGAGTTAACGGAGTTTTACTGAGAAATTTTTGGAGATATTGGGTGGCGGTTATAAAACTCCGTTTGCTCCGCTTCTCATTGTAGGGGAATTAATTCATTAATTAAGTTGCGAGCTATGTTCTTAAGTTTAATAACAGCACTATTTGCGATATATGATGCTTGGTAATAAGCAGATGCCAGAGCAGCTATAGTTTGAAATTATTTCTTGAAGGACATGGGCAGAATAACAGACTGGAAAGGCGTTTACAGATGAGCAGGAAAATGGAGAGCTATAAAAATATACTATTGGTCAATCCTGCAATTGACAAAGAAAAAAAATATGGTAAGCTGGCAAATATGCTACTGACACCCTCAGTTCCTTTGAGCATTGTTTTTTTGGGCAGTTTTTTGGAACACCACGGGTACCAGGTGCGATTGTTTGACGAACAGATAGAGTTTTTAACAGCAAATCGGGTTCAAGAAATAATCAATGAATTCAATCCCGGCGTCATTGGATTTACCTGCACGACCCCGGGAATGGCACGCGCCCATGAAATCGCTGCTGATATTAAACAAATTGATCCTGGGATCAAAATCGTGATGGGAAATATCCATCCGACGGTGCTGCCGGAAGAAACGCTGCATGATGCCAATGTCGATTTGGTCGTGCGAAGCGAAGGTGAGCTCTCATTGCTGGAATATTTGCAAGCGCTGGAAAACCATGGCGATTTAAGCAAAATAAAAGGGATCTCCTACAAGTTCAATGGCGGGTATCAACATACCGAAAGCCGAATGTATGAGAAAGACCTCGATGTTTTCCCGCCTATAAATTGGAAGCTGCTGACTGACACCCAGGGCAATTACAGCATCGAATGGATTCTCACGTCACGAGGGTGCCCTTACAAATGTGTTTTTTGTTCCGCCCGAAGCGTGTCTGGATTCAAATATCGATTCAATAGTCCGGAGCGAGTCATTCAAGAAGTGGATGTGGTGGTGCAAAATTTTGGCAAGAAATTTTTCAGCTTTGCCGATGATAATTTTGTGGTCCGCAAAGAGCGAACCAGGGAAATCTGCAATCTGCTCATCGAGCGAGGTTACCACAAAGAAGTGAAATGGCTGTGCCAGACCCGAGCCGATGCGGTCGAAGAGTCATTATTAGACCTGATGCGCGAAGCTGGATGCGAATACATCAGCTTTGGCATCGAGACCGGTACGCAACGCCTGCTGGATTTGATTGGCAAAACCTTGAAGCTTGAAACGATAGAAAAAGCTGTGAGCATGGCGCACCAGGCAGGAATCAAAACACGAGGATCTTTCATGCTGGGACTGCCGTCGGAGACTCACGAAGATTCGCTGGCGACAATTGATTTCGCTTTACGATTGCCGCTGGATATTGCCAAATTCAATCTGGCAGTGCCCTATCCCGGCACTGAGCTGCTCCAGATGGCGATCGCCGAAGGACTAAAGGTTTCTGATGATTGGTCGAAAATCAATACCGCAGCCGGTCTCAGCAATTCCGAAGCGTACTACGTCCCCAAAGGCAGAACCACGGAAGAATTGGCTAAATTACAGAAATTAGCTCATACCAAATTTTACCTTCGTCCCAAACAGCTCTGGAGAATTTTGAAGCGGGAAAATATCGATTTCAATCTTCCCCAGATTAAATCACCGCGTCAATTTTTTGAATTGATCGGGGCTGTGGCGGAGTTTATGATTCAAACGATAAAAAAGTAACAACGATTCGTTTTGCCAGGTTAAAATAGCTCCTTTATTCTTCAGGAGCTATTTTTATATATAGATTCTGAAGAATGTCACAAATGTAAAATCTATCTAAAAATTTAGATCAAAATGCCTGGAAAACCAGCTTTAAATATTACTCAATCGGAAATGAATGTTGGTATTATATACTCGATTAAAACGAATATGAGAATCAAAGGAGCGTTCGTATTACTAATAACTATTTTTATTATTTCTGTTGGTAATGTTCAGGCTCAGGGAAATCTATTGAAGGCATATTCAGGCACGCTCTCTCCCACAGCTTCTTTATTGGGAAAGCATTATATCGAGCGAATCGGGTATGCGTTAGCCGGACAGGGTGATGTGAATGGCGATGGCTTTGATGATTTTCTTATTGGAACTTTTCACAATGCGGTGATGGGAAGCGATGCTGGCGCGGTTTATTTATTTTTGGGTCAGTCTAAGCTGCCGTGGGGATTGAATGCTAGTGTGGATAGCGCAGACGCACGATTGTTGGGACAAATTGCCTTT
>JALOPY010000169.1 GCA_025453735.1 bacterium
CTTGTCTTCAAACGCGCAACGATCATTCGTAAATGGGAAAGTTAGTTGATTCACGTCCCTTAACATTCACGATCGAATCGCCTGGACCTGAAAACCAGACTAACTTTTTTCTAATACATTTTTTGTAACAAGAGCAATTGACTTTTTAGAGATTTCAGAAATGTCGAATCGCACAAAAAATATTTTCAGAGGTTTTGCATTTCTCATTGCTTTGATCATTCTGGGTTACTGGCTTCTTATCGCGAGCTTGCCAGGTGTAACGACGATTGAAAATTACCGCCCCGAAAGCACTGTTATCGATTTGAGTAATTTTAACTGGGATAAGGATATTGTTGCACCCGTCAGAAAGTATGTTCCTCTCAGTAAAATTTCGCCAGAGCTGAGAACCGCGGTTCTTATCAGTGAAGACGATACGTTTTTCGGGCACTCAGGCATCAATATCACTGAGCTGAAAAAAGCATTCCAGGAAAATCTGGAAAAAAAACGCTACGCCAGGGGCGCCAGTACGATTACGATGCAAGTTGTGAAAAATGCTTTTTTAACTCAACAAAAAACACTGACTCGAAAAATAAAAGAAATTTTGCTGGCTAAAAAGATCGAAAAAATCTGGAGCAAACAAAAGATTTTCGAGTATTATCTGAACATAGCCGAGTGGGGGCATAATATTTATGGCGCTGAAGCCGCGGCTCGATATTACTTCAATAAACCTGCATCACAGCTTGACCTGGCAGAAGCCTCTTTATTAGCGGGGATGCTGCCCAATCCAAAAATCTTAAATCCGTTCAAAAATTGGAATCGAGTCAAGAATCGACAACAGCGTGTGTTGCGATTGATGCGAAATGCGAGATTGATTACCGATCAGGAATTTGAAAATTTGCTGAGTCAAACAATTTATTTGCGGGGATCTGCGCCGAAATTTGAAGAACGACCAATGATTCCTGACGTCTCAATTTTTGATGAAGCGTTAAAAGACCCACGAATTCCGAAAGAATTCAAAGACAAAGCCGATTCCACTGGCATAATTTTCATACCCGAGGATGAAAAAAATGACTCCCTTAAATAAAGCGCTATTATTCTTTCTTTCAATATTTATAATTTCAAGCGTATCGCATAGCCAGGTAGTCATCGATGTGCGATCCGATACCTCCACAGTAATAATTTCAGACTCGGTCATCATTGTAAAACGAAAACTCATAGACAATCCTTCTGATATGAATCTGCGTTTGAAACTTGCAGAAATTTATTTGCAGCGGGAGATGCTCGATGAAGCAGAAGAAGAAGTGAGCCAGGTTCTGAAAATTGATACGCTTTCGGTCCATGCGATCACAACGATGGGACGAGTTTATTTTCAGCGGGAGCCGAGCAAAATAATTCCGTTCGAGCGGTTAAAAGAAATTCTAAAGAAAGATCATAAATCGAAAGCGATAAAGAAATTTAAGGAAGCGTTGGCTTTGGATGCAAATTATAAGCCCGCTCGCTACTTTCTGGCTCGAACATATCTTGAAAAAGGGAATCCCGACAATTTGGATCGTGCAAAAGATGAATTCACCAGATTATTCAATGAAAACCGGGACTATCGGGATGTTTGTTATCAATTGGGATATACCTATCAGAAAATGGGCAAATATGACGAGGCGCTTGAATATTATAAAAAAACCAGGCATAAAAAAGATGATTTTGCGCGAGCAAATATTCGCATGGCAGACCTGTATTATGAGACAGGAAATCCAAAATCAGCAACCGAGAGCTTTTTTGAAGGAATAGAGGAACTTGAAGATCGGGAGCTGTTGGACTATCTTTTTGAAGAGCAGAAAATTATTATGACAAAGGAGGAGTTGGGCGAATTTGAAAATGTCACGCATTCAGCCAAGAAAAAATTAATAAAAAAATTCTGGAAACGAAGGGATCCGGATCCGAGCACGCCAGAGAATGAGCGATTGATGGAGCATTTCCGACGGGCAAAATTTGCGCGGGAAAATTTTCATTTCACTGCGCCGCCATATTATGATGACCGAGGAAAAATCTACATAAAATATGGTCAGCCGGATGACAGGCATAGCGCACCCGTCGGCGGACTCCAGGCAAAAGATAATGAATCCTGGACGTATGAAAGCATCGAAAAAGGATTGGTGTTTGATTTTGTTTCCGATGGCGGTTATTTCCATGAAGTTGAGGATTTGACCGATGCTGCGCTTGGGGGAGCTGATTATAATTCACGCTTGTATGTAGCTGCCCAATTGTACTCCGACCGCAGCAGCTTGAGTCGTGCCTACGCCAATCTATCGGTTTCTTTTTCGCATGACAGATTAAATGATTTTCATCGCGAACGGAATAATGCGCTAACTCTTTATCCTGGCGAGATATTCCGCCACGATCTTCAGGCAAAGCCGTTTCCATTTATAACCAAATTGGCGCAGTTTCGAGGTGATAGCAATAAAACAGAAGTTGAGTTCTACAGCTCATTTCCGGGGAGCGCAGCTAAATTCGAAAAAGTCGATGATCACTTTGTAAATTTATCTGATTTTTTTATTGAAGTCCAGGATAGCAATTTCAATGCCGTCGAAAAAAAGCAAGAAAGATTTTCTATTCAGCGAGCAGCTTTAGAGGACATGACAGATCGGCACTTTCTGTTGCAACATAATCTTCAGCTTGTTCCTGGTGACTATTCTGTGGCGCTCATATTGAGCAGCACGGATAACTCAAGCAAAAGCATTCAGAAAAGAATTTTAGCCGTGCGAGATTTTTCATCGGATAGCTTGTTGATCAGCGATCTTCAGTTATCGTCAGAAATTTCTGAAAACATTGATAATTTAAATCAGAGCATCGTGAAGCGAAATCTAAAAATAATGCCATACCCGTTCTCACTCGTGATGAAAGCCAAACCGATTCATCTCTATTTCGAGATTTATAACCTGGGGCTGGATCAAGAAAATAAATCAAATTTTGTGATCGATTATAGATTGAAAACTTTAAAAGCGACGCGGAATCTATGGCAGAAGACGATTGGGAGCATTCCCAAAATCTTTTCCCGCAATGAGAAAAATATGATCACCACGACAATTCAGCGCGAGGGAGATCAGGATATTGCTTTCGAGTATATTTCTTTCGATCTGAAAAATTTAGAACCCGGATTGCTGGAATTGCAGGTTGAGATCACAGACCTCAATCGTCAACAGAAAGCAAAAAGCAGTACCGAGTTTACTCTTGTAAAATAACATGGCGCAGTGAAGCTGCAACAAAAATATTCAACACCAAGCCGCAAAGATGACACAAAGCCCATAAAATTGGATAATAATTATTTTGATCTTTCTTGGTGCTCTTTGTGATTTCTTGGTGCCTTAGTGTTGAAGAATTTTTTGCCCGAGAAAACAAAGATTTAACCTGTAATAATATAGCATAAATTGGAGGGATCAGGATGAAGCATTTCTATTGTCCATATTGCAATGAAAAATTATCTTATCTGGATGGAACAGTTATCAAAATGAAGGGAGTTCTATCCTGTGATACGTTTGAATGTTCCGCGAATTTCTACCTGCCAGGCATGATCGGAAAATATGGCTCAATTGTGGATGAACATCTCAAGCTAAAAGATGGCGCAAAAGTCGAATTTCGCTGTCCCAATGCAAAATGCGATCGCAGTTTTACGTCACACTATGATGCTGACCTTGCTGAAATAAAAATGCTCGACGATGACGGTCACGAATATGTCGTTGTCTTTAACCGCATTTATGGGATTCATTCGACTTTCGTTGTCGATTATAAAAAGAAACAATTAGCAAGCGCTCATGGCGAGGATAAGAAAACTTATCAAAGAGATTTTGATAAGCCAGTTAACTTTTTTGGCGCTTGATCCAATTAAACTGCTTAATTCATAGCGCGGCAAAGCTACAAAAAAAATCTCAACACAAAGTCACGAAGCGGACACAAAGGTCACAAAGATAAATAATAAGTATTTTAATTTTTCTTTGTGTTCTTTATTTTTTTTTCTTGATGTCTTCGTGTTGAAGATTTTTTTGCCCAAAAAGCAAAGATTTGATCTGGAATATTATAAACCGCAGAGGTCGCTGAGTTTATTTTATTGATTTATCACAAGAGATACAATTGCTTTGATTCAAAAAAAAATATGAAATAAATTGCTGGTGCAAGTGCTCAAATATTTTTTTTCTCTGCGAACTTTGCAAGCTCAGCGGTGAATAACTCACGGATTAAAAAATCGAGCCCAATTGATAATAAAATTGTCTATCCCGCGGCGAGTGAGTATCGATAGCATATCCACCGCTCACGATGGCTGGTATTTTGCCGAACACATAAAATCGATGGCGCAACTCGATCCCCGCGGTTTGCAGCCAGGGAGCTGATGCGAAATTTCTTTTCTGCAACCTATCGAGCTTCATGAGATCACTGCCCCAGGCTTTGCCGGAATCGAGAAACAGCGCGCCGCAGAAACGCTCGAAATAGAGAATCCAGATTTTCAAGCCCAGATCTTTGATCAACGGAAAGCGATATTCGAGATTGGTAGCAAGCTGTTGATCGCCTTCCTCTGAATAAGAAATTCCCCGGATGGAATAATCTCCGACCGATAATCGGCTCTGAATCGGTTGATCCCCACGACGAAAACTTATCGCTGCGCGAGCAGCAATGACATGGTCACGCAACGGCAATGTTTGTCGTACGACCCCTGAACAACCAATTTGCCTGAATGCAAGATCGCTGCCCAAACGTTTGTCACCCACTCGAACATAGCTACTGAACCATCCACCGGATTTGGGATGAATGTCATAATAAATGTTGGGGCGATAGGTCTGCCAGATATAGCCCAGCGTCAGATAATTAGTCCAGCCCTGCAGCAGCGGATAGACCCACATGTTCGTATTGATGTTTGCATAATCCCTGGCATTGATGATATTTCGATAATCGAACGTGGAGCGAAGCCAGACCAGATGATTGGACAGCATCGATCTCCCAAAATTAATATTCCAAAAGAGCGTCACCGAGCCGGACCAATAGTTTTCGTACAGCGGCAAAACTTCGGATGTCCCATCTTTATGGATCACCTGAATGAAGCTGCCATGATCGATGGTGGTTTTATAAAGATTGATTTCAACCGTCGGGTTGAATTGCTGGTTGGTGTAATCCACTGAAAAATGCAGCTGACTGCGGTAGGAAAGCGAGCTCATCAATGTGTGTTTTCCCAGTGGATCAGCCGCAAGATGGATGATGCCGGGCTGGTAACCTTTTTCATCCCTGCCATAGTATGGCAATAAAATTTGTGAGCGGATATTTGAAATAGAGCAGTATGATTTCGAATTCCCTGAAAATGATCGTTGCGATAGGGGAGAGGCTGCTGTTTCGCCAGGTCGCGCAACAGGGTGATGAAACGGCAGCCATGAAATTTTTTTCTCAGGCTCAACGACAGGCTTTGCATTATCAATGGGGACGATAAAAATTTCCGTCGCATCCCGGTTTTCAAAAGCGATGACGCCCACATATTTTCCATCGGGAAGCCATGCGGGATTGAAAACACCGCCAGGTGTATCAGTAATTTGTTGGCTGGTCGATGTGTTAGCATCAAAAACGTGCAAATTTGGAATTCCATTTTGATACGAGATGAATGCGATCTGGCTGCCATCCGGTGACCAGGCAGGGTAGCGCTCGTCCGCTGGCGTCGCTATTAACTTTTTCAAGCCAGTGCCATTAGTCTGCACAAGACAAATATCACGGCTTCCCAGTCTGTCCCAACTGGAAAAGACGATCCGCTCGCCATCAGGCGACCAGCTTGGAGTGAAGACTTCGGTCCAATCCGGGAAATCCGTGATGATTTTTTCCGCGCCAGTTTTGATGTTCAGGATCGCCAGGTTGGATCTCGTTCCCTCGTGAACAGCATAAACAATTTCTTGTCCATTAGGAGAAAAGCAGGGATCGGTCGCGCGCTCATTCGTCGTCAATCTTCTAATTTGATCTGTTTCGATTTGCAATAAAAAAAGATCGTTGATTGATGCGCCAGTTGCAACATAATGCTGCTGGGAATAGAC
>JALOPY010000170.1 GCA_025453735.1 bacterium
ATCGCTCATTTGGTAAAATTTGCCGATGAAAATCATATCGATCTCACCGTGGTCGGTCCTGAAACTCCATTGGCGATGGGTATTGTCGATGCCTTTCAGCGCCAGGGATTGAAAATTTTCGGTCCATCGAAAAAGGCGGCTGAACTGGAAAGCAGTAAATCTTATGCAAAAAATTTGATGGAAAAGTACAAGATTCCCACCGCGTCGTTTCAAACCTTTGATAAGTATGAAAGGGCAAACAAATATTTAGATGATGTCGAAATCCCGATCGTTATCAAAACCGATGGCTTAGCAGCAGGCAAAGGCGCACTCGTTTGTTATTCGCGGGAAGAAGCTTACGAAGCGTTGGAAAAAATCATGCTGAAACGTTCCTTTGGTGATGCTGGCAATAAAGTTGTGATTGAAGAATTTCTGCGGGGGCAAGAAGTTTCTGTCCTGGCATTCACCGATGGAGTCGATGTATTACCTTTGGCGCCCGCGCAAGACCATAAGGCGATCCTCGATGGCGATAAAGGTCCCAATACCGGCGGTATGGGGGCGTACGCGCCGGCTGTTTTGATCAATGAAAAGATATCCCGCATTATCCAGGAAAAAATTCTGGAACCAACGGTCAAAGCAATGGCGCTGGAAGGAAGACCATATCGGGGTGTGCTTTATGCCGGATTAATGATGACCAAACAGGGTCCCAAAGTCGTGGAATTCAATTGTCGCTTTGGCGACCCGGAGACACAAGTCATTCTTCCCCTGGTGAAAGACGACATCATTCCAATCATGTTGGCGTGCTGTGATGGCAAAATTAACGACATGGCTATTGAAAAAGTAGATAAATTTGCAGTGTGTGTCATCATGGCGTCGGGAGGCTATCCCGGCAAGTATGAGAAAGGCAAGCCGATTTTGGGACTGGATCGCAGCTTTGACGATGACGTTTTGATTTTCCATTCTGGCACAAAATTTGATGAAGGGAAACACTTCACCAGCGGTGGCAGGGTGCTCGGCGTCACGGCGTTGGGAACGGAAATCAGGGAGACAATTAAACGAGCCTATCGCGCGGTAGGGAAAATTACATTTGATGGAGCCTATTATCGAAAAGATATTGGATATAAAGCGTTGTGATGCATTAATGAACAGACAACTTAAGGAGACAATGCAATGAAAATTTTAGTGACGGGTGGTGCGGGATTTATTGGCTCACATGTAGCAGATGCGTTTATCGAACAGGGACACGATGTCGTTATCGTCGATAACTTATCAATGGGGAACATGGAAAATGTCAATCCCCGGGCGCGATTTGTAAAATTGAATATTCAGGAGCCACAAATTTTCGACTTATTTGAACAAGAAAAATTTGATGTGGTCGATCATCATGCCGCGCAAATGGATGTTCGGCTTTCCGTTGCGGATCCAATCTTTGACGCGACCAACAATATTCTCGGAACGATTAATTTGCTGCAGGCTGCTGTAAAACACGGCGTGAAAAAGTTTATCTTTATCTCCAGCGGCGGTGCGATCTATGGCGAGCACGACTATTTTCCAGCCGATGAAGAACATCCGACCAAACCGCTATCGCCTTATGGAATCACAAAACTTGCTTGTGAAAAATATCTCTACTTTTACCATCATGTGTATCAGCTAAATTTTGTGATTCTCCGCTATGCGAATATTTATGGTCCTCGTCAAAATCCCAAAGGCGAAGCTGGCGTGATTGCAATTTTTGCCAGCCGACTGCTAACCGGAGGACAACCTATGATAAATGGCAATGGCTTGCAGACCCGTGACTACGTCTATGTTGGCGATGTGGTGCGCGCGAATTTGAAAGCGCTTGACTATAAAGGAAATGATTATTTTAATATCGGCACCGGAATTGAAACGGATGTAAATGAACTTTTCCACCAGATAAATCATTTAACAAATGCCAATGCCAAAGAGGCTCATGGCCCAGCCCAGCCAGGGGAACAATTGCGCAGTGTTTTGAACAATCACAAGGCAAAAACAATTTTAGGTTGGACTCCTCAAGTTTCCCTCAAGGAAGGGCTTGCCAACACAGTCGAATTTTTTAGGAATTATTTTAAAACAAAGTGAAATGAAACCATTACCTGCAAATAGTAATGACACTTTTGAAAATTTTCAAAATGAATCCGGCATCATTGGACGATCTCCTGCGATCCGACAAATTTTTGAAACCATTGCACAGGTTGCGCCCAGCGATATCGCCGTTTTGATTATCGGAGAAAGCGGTACCGGAAAAGAATTAGTGGCACGCGCGATTCACAAGAAGAGTCGCCGCGCCGATAAGCCGCTCATCGTGGTCAACTGTGGCGCCATTCCCGAAGGCATTATCGAATCGGAGTTATTCGGTCATGAGAAAGGCGCCTTCACCGGGGCTATTGGGATGCGCAAGGGATTTTTTGAAATGGGAGACACCGGCACTGTTTTTCTCGATGAGATTGGAGAAATGCCGCTCAATGCCCAGGTCAAAATTTTGCGCGTCCTCGAAGGAAATGAATTCAGCCGCGTTGGTGGCGCAGAGCCGAAGCACACTGATGTGCGCATCATCGCTGCCACGAATCGTGAATTGGATCAGGAAATTCAGAATGGAACATTCCGACAGGATCTCTATTTTCGGCTTCATGCCGTGACAATCCAGATTCCGCCGTTGCGCGCGCGCAAAGATGACATCCCATTATTGGTGAATTCGTTTGCCAGAAAATTTTGTTTGCAAAATCATATTAATTTCGACGGATTTGATGACTCGGCTTTTTCAGTAATGATGGAATATCACTGGCCTGGCAATGTGCGGGAGTTAAAAAATACCATTGAAAGCATCATCATTCTCGAAAAGGGACAGCGCATCGACCAGCAGGTGATGTTGAAACACCTGACCTTTTTGCGACCAGAAATGCGCAATCTGCCAATTCCAGTCAATCGCCCGGCAGAAAAAATTGAGCGTGAGTTCATCTATCATGCATTATTGGATCTAAAAACTGAAATCTCTCAATTGCGAGAATTGATTTTCACACGACTGTTCCCCCCACGCCGATTGCGGAGCTGGGAACCGGATGAGACACTGATCATTCCGCATGAAAACGGGGAGATCATTTATGATGAGCCCCAGCCTGATCCCAGGTCAATCGCAACGCTGGAAGAAATGGAAAAGAAACTGATCGAGGATACCCTGAACCGATTTGATGGGAATAAACGAAAAGCTGCAAAAAGCCTGAAAATCAGCGAGCGAACCCTGTATCGAAAAATCAAAGAATATAACTTGCCATTTTAAAATGAAAATTAAAATACCTATTATTATTCTGATGTTCCTGTCGATTGCCAATACCCGGTGCGGCTACTATTCGTTTTCAGGATCAACTCTTCCTTCGCACCTGGGAACGATAGCTATTCCAATTTTTGAAAATCGAACGACAGAATTCGGCGTTCCGGAAGACTTGACTGAAGCCCTGATTACCAAATTTACAGAAGATAATTCGCTCAAAGTTGTTGACCGTGGCAGCGCCGATTCAATTATCGAGGGAAGCATTGTCAATGTTCGGGAACAAGCTGGCGCTTATACCTCTCAGGAGCAGGTAAAAGAAATACGGATCTATATAAGAATTCAGGCTAAATTTGAAGACGTCAAAAAAAATAAAGTGATGTGGGAGGAAGAAATCACACAATGGGGGACATACAATCCCGATCTCCCTCTTGCCCAGGAAGGTTCGAGCCGACAGGATGCTATCCGGGAAGCTCTGGAAAAAATTTCAACCGACATATTTAACAAAACAATCGCGGGGTGGTAATTCGATCAAACGATTTTTCTGTAATATCATCAAAAAACTGTTGATATTTACCGAAAAATATGTTAATTTAGGCAGGGGTAATCAAGAATCAATTGAGCAATAAATGTTAATTTAGGCAACTGCAAATCATTCAGAAGCGCCAGAACAGTATTTGTTTATATGATAAATTTAAAAGCTTCAGCAATGGAAAACGCTGAAGCTTTTAAAATGCAATACATTGCCATATCTTGAGTTGCCGTCAGCAATGAGGAGTTTTCAACCATGCAGAAATCGATTAAAGAAGATATTAAATTTTTAGAGGGCAAATTAGAAAAGAATCCCGATTCGATTCTTTTTGCGCGCCTGGCAGATGCGTATCTGCAGGCAGATCGAATCGAGGAAGCTATCGAGCTGTGTGAGAACAGCATCAAAAAGCATCCATTTTATGTCACCGGACATTACGTTCTCGCTAAAATATATTTGAAGAAAAAATTATTCGACCAGGCTGAAAAAGAGTTAAAGCGGGTGCTCTTGTTCGATCCGAAGTTTATCGCGGCGCATCGTGATTATGGTGAATTGATGTCGCACATCGGTTGGAACAACACGTGTGAGATGAGTTATGAAGAAATACTCCACATCGACGCATTTAATGAAAAAGCCCGTCAGCGTCTCAAAGAGCTGAAAGAACATTCACCAGCGACCCGGGAGCCGCGCCAGGAAACCCAGCCTGAAGTAGAATACGACATTATTGATGAAAATATCCTTGCTGGTGTTGGGAGCACTATTGAAGAGGAAGAACCGCTGCTGGAAAAAATCGAGCCTGAGAAAAAATCTGCTCATCTTGATTCGCAAAGTTTTTATCCGCAAGAATCGTCCGGCGACTTTGAAGATGAACAGGCAAACCTGGACATGCTCGAGGATATTTTTCGGGATGACATCGGAAGTGATTTAATCATCGACGAGGATGTAGCGCCGACAATTAAACCAAAGCCGCATCCAAAACAAGCGCCATCGTTTGACATTACCGAGCCAAAATTTCTCTCTGAGGATGTCAGTCAAAAAACGAAATTTGAAGAGTTTGAAAGCGAAGATTTTGACGGGCTTGAAGATGATGAAATCTTTTCGATAATTCCTGATGAAAAAGAACAAGCAATACAGGAACCCGAACCATACGCGCCAGAACCCAAAAGACAATTCCAAAAGAAAAGCGAGCCGCCCAAGCCTCCTGCGCCAGTGGAAAAAAGCGATCCAGGCGACAGCGACAAACGAAAGGAAAAAATCGTAACTCCGACATTAGGTGAAATTTACGCTGCCCAGCAGCAGTACGCGAAAGCGATTGGCGTCTATGAAATTTTAAGAAAAAAAGACCCGAACAACGAGCTGTACCGGCAGAAAATAGAGTACTTGCAGAAGAAACTGGAAGAATCACATGAGAGCTGATTCTTTCGGTTTGTAGGTGGCGCCGATGAAAGCGACGCAATCGAATTGTGCCCAATGTCCATTTGAAATGGCAATGCGAATCTGTCGGCAGGAAGATGGGAAAGCGCCCCAAAATTGTCCCACGATCGCCAAACCCGAGTTGATCAAAAATACATTAGCTGAATACGAACAACCTGATGTAAAGGAATTTGCGCGGCTCGCTTCCATTCAGGAAGGTGAAGGCTATGCCGATCGGGAGCTGGGCTATTCATCCGTGAGACCGATAAAACCCCGAATCCTTGAAATCATCGAATTTGCTCAGAAAATGAATTACCAGCGAATCGGTCTCGCATTTTGTGCGGGGCTGGCGCATGAAGCAAAAGCTGTCGAAAGATTGCTATCCCACAAAAATTTTGAAGTTGTTTCTGTGATCTGCAAAGCAGGCAGAATTCCAAAAGAAAAAATTGGTGTGCAGGATCATGAAAAAATCGCCATTGGAAAATTTGAGCCAATGTGCAATCCGATTTTGCAGGCGCTGGTTTTGAATGATGCAAAGACCGATTTCAATATCGTGCTGGGATTGTGCGTGGGACATGATTCATTGTTTTTCAAGTATGCTGAAGCGCCATGCACTGTCCTGGCGGTGAAAGATCGTGTGCTAGGGCATAATCCGTTGGCAGCGATTTATACTATTGATAGTTATTATCGATCTTTAAAATAGCCCAGGGAGTATGTGGATTAACGCTGATGCTATCTTGAGGACCCCTGTTTCCGCCAGATAGTCCATCGAATCAAAATTCGCGTAATTTTTTAAAATTGGCGAAATTCGCGGTCAAAA
>JALOPY010000171.1 GCA_025453735.1 bacterium
ATCGACATCGAAAAATACAGAGGGATTGCAAAACATCTCTGGGTGAAAGATGCCCAGGAATTCATAAATGAGCTGAGAGCCGATGAAAGAAATTAGACGAGTATTTGTTGACACTTCCATATTCATCTACTTCATCGAGGGACATGAAATTTTTGGCAACAAGGCGAATGATTTTTTCAAATATTGCCTGGCCAATCGAATCGAGATGAAAACGAGTGCGATCAGCTATATGGAATTTTGTGTTATACCCTATCAAAAAAATCGACTCGATGTCATCAATAGTTTCAAAGAGCTCATTATCGATCTCGACATGTCGATCTATAGCATTAACCTGAAAATCGCTGATCTCGCTGCGAAGCTCAGAGGAAAATATAAATTCTTAAAAGGAATGGATGCCCTTCAAATTGCGACAGCGATCTATTCAGGCAGTGATCATTTCATCACTAATGATAAGAAATTGCAAAGCATTTCTGAAATCGAGATAATTATTATCGAGGAATGGCAATAAAGAAAATTTTGGTCACGGAATAGCACTAAAGGAACAAGAATTTGAAGCAATATCGCACTCACTGTTTGGTCTGCACAGGCACAGGCTGTGTCTCTAATCATGCGTTTGATATTCAGAAGGCGCTGGAACGGGAGATTGCTCGACATCATTTAGAGAATGAAGTTGCGGTTGTGGCTACGGGCTGCAATGGCTTTTGTGAGCGAGGCCCCGTTATGGTTGTTCAGCCTGAGAATATCTTTTATCAGCGATTGAAAGAGAAAGATATTCCCTTTCTGGTCGAAGAACATTTTTTGAAAGGGCGACCCGTTCAGAAGCTGATGTACGTTCCGCCCAAGGAACAAGCGCCGATCCCCAAGATGAGCGATATTAATTTTTTCAAGGATCAGGTGCTGATTGTGTTGCGCAATCGGGGGCGCATCGATCCTGAGAAAATTGATGAATATGTCGCCTACGATGGCTATCAGGCATTGGCAAAGGCGCTGACTGAAATGACCTCGGAGCAGATTATCGATGAGATCAAAATTTCAGGGCTTCGGGGACGAGGCGGCGCTGGATTTCCAACAGGAATCAAATGGGAGTTATGCAAAAAAGCCAATGGCGATATTAAGTATATCATTTGCAATGCCGACGAAGGTGATCCTGGCGCTTTTATGGATCGTAGTGTTTTGGAGGCTGATCCCCATGCCGTGATCGAAGGAATGATCATCGGAGCGAAGGCAATTGGGGCAAATGAAGGTTTTGTTTACGTTCGGGATGAATATCCATTGGCGTTGCGGCGAGTGAATATTGCTATCGAGCAAGCGACCGAGTATGGCTTGCTGGGTGAAAATATTCTGGGAACGGATTTCAATTTCAAAATCAATGTGGTGCGTGGCGGCGGCGCTTTTGTATGTGGCGAAGAGACGGCGCTGATCGCTTCGATCGAAGGATTTGTGGGACGACCTCGACCCAGGCCGCCATATCCAGCGGAAAAGGGTCTCTGGGGCAAGCCGACCAACAATAATAATGTAGAGACCTGGGCCAATGTGCCGCAAATTATCCTCCGTGGCGGAGATTGGTTTGCTGGCATGGGCACCGAAAAAAGCAAGGGCACCAAAATATTTTCATTGGTCGGTAAAGTAAATAATACGGGACTGGTCGAAGTGCCAATGGGAACGACGCTGCGCACGATTGTTTTCGATATTGGCGGCGGTATTCCCAAAGGCAAAAAATTCAAAGCGGTTCAAAGCGGCGGGCCTTCGGGAGGATGTGTCCCCGAATCGCTGATCGATCTGCCAGTCGACTACGAGAAGCTCACCGAGGCAGGCGCCATCATGGGTTCGGGCGGATTGATCGTGATGGACGAAGACACCTGCATGGTGGATGTGGCGAAATATTTTGTGGAATTTTTGGAAGAAGAATCCTGCGGCAAGTGCACACCATGTCGGGAGGGACTGAAACGGCTGAAAGAAGTGCTATTAGAAATCACCCAGGGCCGAGGCAAGCCCTATCATCTCGACATTCTGAACGACATAGCATTGACCATGAAAGAGGCGTCGCTGTGCCAATTGGGAGCCACGGCGCCCAATCCTGTGCTGACCACTATAAAATATTTTCGGGACGAATATGAGGAGCACATTCACCAGAAAAAATGCCGTGCTCGTGTCTGCAAAGATTTGATCATCTATCGCATCATCGCTGAAAAATGTACAGGCTGCCAGCGTTGTGTCCGAGCTTGTCCCACGGGAGCGATCACGGGTCCCCGTGCTCAGCCGCATAATCTGGATATTGCCAAATGCATCAAATGCGGGGCGTGTTACGAAGTGTGTAAGTTCGATGCCATTGCGGGGGATGCGATTTATATTGAATAGTTAAAAGTTCTTATGAGTCTGGTCGAGGTAAATCGACTTTTGGTTTTATTAGAAGACCATTGTGAAAATATCGAGTATGTCGGATTAAAATGAGAACAAATAGTATAGTAAAAGAATCTTTGAAGAACGAAATTAAAGAAATCTTGAGCAAGGAAAAAGAGGTCAATAAAATTGTTATCTTTGGTTCTTTCTTAAAATCAGATCATCCGAACGATATTGATATTGCTATTTTTCAGGATAGCGACGAATCCTATCTCCAATTAGCGATGAAATATAGGAGATTGACTCGGCCGATTGCCAGGAAGATTGCTATCGATATTATTCCCATAAAATCAAATGCTGCTGATAGCTGGTTTCTTTCAGAGATCAAGGCTGGGGAGTTGATTTATGAAAGATGAGGCACGAATATGGCTGGATTATTCCAGGGAAAATCTGGAGTCAGCAGAAATATTATTAGCTTCCAGCTTATTTAATCCCTGCCTACAAAATAGTCAACAATGTGTTGAAAAGGCTTTAAAAGCGTTGCTGCTTGAGAATTCGATTCGATTGAAAAAAACACATAGCATCGCAGAATTAAAAAATATCATTTATGAAAATAAAATAGAAATTAGTATTACAGAGGAAGAGAGTGAGTTTTTAGATTCGATTTATCTGCCATCAAAATATCCGTTGAATAGTGTGTTACCTTATTTTATGCCAGATCAGAATCTTTGTGAACAAGGGATTGCCATAGCGAAGAAAGTGTACGATGAAGTCAACGAAATTTTAAAATAGCTTTCTCGAAAAGCAAGATAAAAGGGGTATTGAAGTTTACTGACCGAAAAGTCATTCAAAAAGGAAACTAGATATAATGATTCCAATCACCATCAACGACCAGCAATTTGAAATCTCAAACGATCTAACCGTTCTGGAGGCAGCCCGAGAACACGGGATTCATATTCCAACGCTTTGCTATCACGAAGCATTGGAATCGGTTGGCGCCTGTCGCCTCTGTGTTGTTGAAGTAGAAACCAATGGACGGATTCGAACCGCTGCTTCATGTGTGACGCCTGTGGCGCCGAATATGATCATTCGAACCAACACGGAGAAGATTCAACAATTGCGGCGGGTGCTGGTGGAATTATTGTTGGCACGTTGCCCAGAATTGAAAGTGCTGCACGATTTAGCCAGGGAAGTCGGACTGAAAGAGGTGAGATTTTTCAAAGAGCAGGAAGATTGTTTTTTGTGCGGCTTATGCGTTCGGGCGTGCAGTGAAATTGTCGGCGTCAATGCCGTGGGCTTTGGCGATCGGGGCGTGAAGAACAAAGTCGAGCCTCCATTTTTGAAGGCATCCAATGTCTGTATCAGTTGCGGCACCTGCACCACGATCTGTCCCGCAGGAACATTTCATTTGGAGCGAGTTGATCGATTGAAAACCTTGCATCATTTTCACGATGAATATCATGAGGAGAAATGTAGGGTTTGTGGGGATCATTTTATTTATTGAGCAGAGGGCATGGCGCAGAGCGCATAACGGTTGATGCAAGGGGTATTATCAATTATTTTTTAATAACGAATTGTCAGGAAGGTTGAAATTTACACTGTTCCGAAGATTGCGAACCTTCGGAACGGTTATATGATGGCCATGAAAATTGGAAATCCAGTTTCCCAATTACCTAATCACCCAATTACCCAGTTACCCAAGAGTCTGAGGAGCAATTTGTGAAGGAAGACATCCGAGTCGGAGTTTTTCTCTGCCAGTGCGGCGGGCAGATCAGTAATGTGCTTTCTAATAGCCGAATTGAAAAAGCCATTAAAAAAATCGCAAATGTGAAATTCATATCGATTTCTGATTTTCCCTGCTCAAAAACGGGCTTGCGGCAGGTTCAATCCGCAATCAAAGAACATAATTTGAACCGTGTGGTAATCGCTGGCTGCTCGCCTCGATTAATGGAACAGGTGTTTTCAAATGCAGTCGCTGAGGCGGGTTTGAATCCCAATCTGATTGAGATCGCCAACATTCGAGATCATTGCGCCAGGGTGCATCAAAAGGAAAAGGCGCTGGCAACGACCAAAGCAATTGAGATGATCAGGGCAGCCATTCAGAAGGTCGCCCAGAAACAGCCTCAGCAAAAGCTCCAGCAAAAAGTCACTCCCGTGGTAGCGGTCATTGGCGGCGGAATTGCTGGGATGAGCGCTGCCCTGAGTCTGGCAAATCGGGGAGCAAAAGTCAAGCTAATCGAGAAGGAAGCCCAATTGGGTGGTTTATTGCATCAGATCAATTTGCTCTATCCTCGTGATATTTCGGCCCGTGAGTTTTTGGCTGAGAAAGTTCGGCAAGTCAATGATCAATCAAATATTGAAGTGATCACGGGCGCTGAAGTCAAGCAGATCGATGGGGCTGTCGGAAATTATGATGTGACTTATGCTCAGAATTCTAATGAAACGAAGCTGCAAGCAGGTGCAATTATTTTCACTGCTGGCACGCAATATTTCTATCCGCATGGATTATATCAGTATGGCTCAAATGAAAGAATCATCACGCAGCTCGAATTCGAGCAGATGTTGAGTCAGAATAAGATGACTGCCAAAGAGCTTGTTTTTATCCAATGCGTGGGATCACGTAACGAGGAGCGACCCTATTGCGCCAGGTTCTGCTGTCCCACCACGTTCAAAAATGTGCTGTGGCTGAAAAAGGCAAATCCTGAATTGAAAATCACGGTCATTTTCAGGGGTTTGACCGAATACATTCGAGAGTATGACGAGGCGACGGAGCTGGGCGTGTTGTTCGTTCGCTACGATCCCCAGCAGCCGCCTGAGGTGCAAAATAACTATGTTTCCGTGAAGGACGAAAAGACCGAGAAAAAATTTGAAATTCCGTTTGATCTGCTGGTGCTGGCGACGCCGCTCATTCCCAAGCCAGAAGCCAAAGCGTGGAGCCAGATGCTGCATCTGCCAATCGACGAATATGGCTTTCTGGTCGAGCCGCACATTAAGCTGCGGCCAAATCATTTCGCTCCCGATGGAATTTTTGTAGCGGGCAGCGTCCACTGGCCAGGGATGATTGGCGATAGCATTTCCCAGGGATACAGCGCAGCGGCACGGGCTCATGCCCTGATTCAAAAAGAAATCATCGAGCGGGAGCCGATTGTCGCCGAGATCGATCCTGACATTTGTCGTGGCTGCGGCAGATGTATTGAGGAATGTCCGTTTCAGGCGATTTCGATGATCGACGAGGGCGATGGCTTTCAACATGCCGAAATCAATGAATTTTTATGCAAAGGCTGTGGCATGTGTGCCGTGGTTTGTATTTGTGGAGCGGCTGAGGTGAAGCATTTGACAGATGGGCAATTGGAGGCGATGGTAGGGGTGGCAATCAAATAATTGACTCAATCGTAAGATTTTTTTTGATATATCTCTAACTATTCTGAAAAAATCAATTTAAATTTGAAGGGAGAATTTTATGCACTGGTTTATAATTGCCATAATGGTTATATTTATTTTCTTCGCTGGCATCCGAATTGTTCGCCCAACCCATCGAGGTTTGGTCGAGCGACTGGGCAAATACCATCGTTTTGCCAATCCTGGCTTCAACTGGATTATTCCGATTATCGATAGAATGATCACTATCAATATCACCGAGCAGATGGTCGATGCCCAGCCGCAGGAGATTATCACTAACGATA
>JALOPY010000172.1 GCA_025453735.1 bacterium
AAAATTTCTTTGGCAATGCGGTTATTCACATTTTGAACAGCATTAAGCGTGCCTTTGCTCGAATAACGTTTTTTATCGCCATCCCGCAATTCCACGGCCTCATGGGCACCTGTCGAAGCACCCGACGGCACTGCTGCCCGTCCCGTGGCTCCACAGGCCAATTCAACATCGACTTCCACAGTGGGATTGCCTCTCGAATCCAGAATCTCCCTGGCAAAAACTCGTTCGATCTTGGTCATACTTTGTTACTCCTCTAATAGTTATTAAATCATTTTAATTTTAGATCAAATTCAGTCTTTAATTCAACAATACTTTCCGTCATAAAGAGCGGATACCCCCTCGTCAATCGGCTGTATGATTTTAACGTTTCGTCAGACCAGTTCCAACGGAATTTACTTGAGTAATGCTGATAATATTTTCCGATCTCTGCTAAACTCAGATAAGACAAAAATACCTGACAGGTGAGCTGCAGCGCCCCTCGGAGCTGCAATTCTTCCTGCTGATCCAGCGAATCATCAACGATGGCGATAAAAGCAAAGTTACCATTCGCTGCCAAGTGACGCAGCAACTCAATTCTCGCCGAGGTGATGGTAGCGATATTATCCAGTACCAACACGACAGGTAGCTTGGCGGATTGGCTGGCCGCCGAAATCCGCTGGCGCAGCGATTTGTATTTTAATGGATAGCGATGTTTCTCATCGGGAAATAATTCTTTGAATAACTGTCGGCAAATCTTTTCTGGCGTCTGCGAAGCATCGGCAAACCAGAATTGCCAGCGATCTCGATTGAGCCTGGAAATCTGCCTTACCAGACTGGTGCGGCCCATCCCATATTTGCCATGAACGATGATGTTATATCCCGCTTCCAGCGTCCTGTTGATTTTATTGATTTCTTTTTTTCTGCCGACGAAGTACACTATTTGGTTTTCTATTTTTGACAATTATCAATCGCTTGTAACTGATCAATGAGCTGCTCGATCAGCGGATCCAATTCCTCCTTCAATCCTGATGCTACATTCCCATAGCGAGCCAGCTTGTCGGATTTTTCATCCATCAGCAGCGACCAGAAATAGCTGGTAAATGCCTGCAAATAGGATGAAAACGTGGTCGTTCGCTCAGGCAGATCAAATTTTTGTTTGCCTTTCTCGACCAATTCTAACAGATAATCGAAGTTCCGTTCCAGCACAGGCAGTTGATCTGAAGGAACATCATTTTCAAAACGGAACAATAAGCCAGCGATGTGCTGCTCGCTCTGGAGCTTTTTCAGCTCGAGAATCCGCTCTTCCAGCAGCCGCAAAGTCACGGCCAATGAGTTCTTTTGTGCATTATTTAGCAATTTATTTTGACCATCGTGTGCCATGAAATCCCGCTTACAAAATACAGGCTATGCTTTTCAATTGGCCCCTGCTGTCTCTTCCCAAAAATTTTTAATGGACTGAATTTCATCGACAATCCGATTCACCTGTTTAACCAGCCGTTCCTGTTTTGCCAGCGTCGCTTTAAAATTCTGCTCCCCTTGCTGCTTCAACGTCACCTGCTTCTGGATCAATTGCAAAATCTCATTTGCCGTCCGCTCCAGCAGGTGATTGAACTCATAAAGAAACTGGCGGTTGTTGTCGCTGAGCCCATAAAACAGATCCGAGCGAAACCGTCCCCATTGCTGATCCAATTTCTGCAAAATGCCTTTGTTGATATTTTTTTTGGTCAAGATCAAAAAGAGCGATCGTGGCAGAAGCAAACTCAGCGCATTTTGAAGCAGCTCCAGCGTGCCTTCTGCCTCCCAGGTTTTATAGAAAAACTGGCTTTTATAGCGCCAGGCATCCTGTTGCAACTGAATCGCCTGCGAAATTTGAAACAGCTCTGCCGAAAAGCGATAGATATTATTGATAATCTGGCTCACCTCGCCGTTCAAATAGCCAATTTCTTCATTAAATTTTTCTTTGATCGTTTTTTCAATGCGCAGCCGATACGGCTCAAATTCATCGATCACCACGTGAATCAATGATGTTTTGATATGCGGCAATAACTGACGCTTGCTCACCTGGCGGCTGTCATCAATGATCCGATTAATTTTTTGCCGAATGACTCCCGCCCTGTCACGGATGAATGCCTGGGTTTGATCATCGTAAAATTGCAGCAACCGTTGCTTGATCTCCTCCAGCAAATAGCTCAGCCGCTGGCAATTCTTTTTGATTTTTTCGACATATTGATTGAACCTGCCTAAATTGGCATTCAGCTCTTCAATCGACAGCGTCTGGGCTTTGCGTTCCAATTCGACCAGATTTTGCCACTCATGGCAAACCCGCATGATCCGCTCGGCATTGGAGATGATAAAATATCGGCCTCGATGCTGCAACAGGAAATCGTTTAGCTTCTGCTCCAGCGCTGCCAGACCACTGCCATTCAACCTGCCATCATCATTATTCAATTTTGCATGCAATCCCTTCAAGGCAGAGATGGAAACGATCTCGGTTTTCCCATCGAACAGTTCCTCTAAAATGGATCGATTAAAATTCAGCACCTTCTGGAGCTCGTGCGCTTCCAGATAATCGCTTTTGTTGAGCACGAAAATGATGTGCGGCACAACGGGGATCAGCATTTTCAGAAAATCCTTTTCCAACTCGGTCAACGGCGGATCGGCCGAGAAGATGAACACCGCCGCATCGGCCTGCAGCAGATACTCCTGGGTCAGGCGAGTGTTATGCTCATGGATCGATCCAACGCCTGGCGTATCCACAATGATTAATCCTTTTTCCAGCATGGCAGCGGGATAATGCACCACCACTCTATCGACCGTCTTCACATTTTTCGGATTACCTGTCTCCGAGACGTATTGATCCAATTCTGGAATCGCCACCTGCTTTAGCTCGCCTTTATGAAAGAACACCTGCGCCGCCGCTTCAGCGCCGTGGTGAATTTCCGTAATCACCGCCGTCACGGGGATGACATCGGTTGGTAAAACTCTCTCGCCCAATAGCGCATTGATAAAGGTCGATTTCCCCCGCTTGAACTGTCCCAACACTACCAATCGAAAACGATCCGTCTGCAAATTTTCCCGGATCTCGGGAAAGGGTCGAATTAGCGAACCGTCAGTAATCAATTTTTCAAGCGATAAAGTGGAATCAAATAATGCCTGTTTGTGTTTCTGAAATTTTATTTGTAGCTCCCCGTTCATATCGTATCGTCCTCAAACGCAATGCAAAAAAAAACTCCTGTTTCATGCTATTCTCATAGCAAAAAACAGGAGTTATCAGCCGTCTGGCATTTCAGGTGAACTCCATCACCACTGGCGTATAATTTAAAATTTATTTCATCAATTGCAAGAAAAATTTTTTATTTTTATGAGGTGCAATCAGAAATTCGATAATTTTATAGAAGGGCTTGGGGATTTTATGCATCAAAAGCATCATAATTGGAGTAGTGGAGTTCTGGAGTAATGGAGTTCCGTAGTCTTGTTATTTCAAGATTTCATTAATCCATTATTCCAACACTCCATCACTCCGCATTTAGAGACGAGGTATAACACAAACGGCAGAATCATGGATTGCAAAACAACTTTCGTTTCGGAAATAGACCAAAGATTCCGCCGGTATGAATAAAAAGAATTTTCTCGCCTTTTTTGAACCTGCCTTTTGAAATTTGATCTTTGAGACCAAAAAAGGCTTTGCCCGTGTAAACGGGATCCAATATCAAGCCCTGTCCATGGGCTGTTTGCTTCATAAAATCTATCTCATCCTGGCGATTGAGCGCATAGCCCTCGCCGACATAGCCGTCAATAATCTGGACGTCCTGTTCCTTTAGTTCGACATCGATGCCAAATCGCCGGATCGCTTGATGCGATATTCTATTGATTTTCTCGACAAAATACACTTCATCATCGCAGACATTGAAACCAATAATCTTAAATTTCTTTTGATACAGCTTCTGTCCCAGTAGCAATCCTGAATGAGTTCCGCCAGAGCCGACAGCACAAACGATGTAATCTATTACTAATTCAATGTCATCAAGCTGACGTGAAATTTCATTGATCGCTGCCATGTATCCAATTGCGCCCAACTCGTTTGATGCGCCTTCAGGGATAATGTATGGATGATGGCCTTCTTTTTTTAATTGAATCGCTAATTCTTCCATAATATCATCGACTCGAGTAGCGTAATCTTCCGGTGTAATATATTTCACTTTTGCGCCAACCAAAAAATCGAGCAGCAGATTTCCGTCAATATCAGTTCCCTCCTGCCCGCGCAAAACCAGGTAAGATTTCATTCCCAGTTTCGTTGCAGCAACAGCCGTTGCACGGGCATGATTGGATTGAATCCCGCCGCAGGTTATCAAAAGATCAGCGCCTCGCTCACGGGCATCGGCGATAACAAATTCTAATTTGCGAATTTTATTTCCAGACAAAGCCATCCCGGTTAGATCATCGCGTTTCACATAGATTTCAGGACCATCCCAGTTTTGCGACAGCTTTTCAAGTTTTTCGATTGGCGTTGGCAAATTGGCAAGATGGATTCGAGGGGGGTATTTGAATGACATACTTTTTCTCCCTGTTACACAAACCAGGCTTTTTTAAAAAATCTGGTTTGTCAATATTCAAGTGACAATTCCTTTATTCTTTAAAAATGCTATTCCCTGCTGCAGCTCTTCAGCCGATACCTTCGGATGCGCTTCGATGATCCTGATTGCCTGATCGGGCAGGTATCTTTTAATCATATCATAATCGATAAATCCGGTGCCTGGTGCAAAATGATCATTGTAGCCAATCTCTTTGCAGTCGTGTAAATGTAGTCCAACGAGACGATTCGAATACGCCTGGAGAAATTGTTCATGATTGCACAAACCGAATGTTTCATGAGCCTGGGCATGTCCGACATCATGCCAATAACCAAGCTTGCCACCTTCAAACATTTCCAGCAAAATTCCGATCTCTTTGAAATTGGGAAAATCATCCCAATAATAGCGATTCTCGACTCCAATAGAAATGTTCAGCTTTTCCGCTTCCCGATTTAACACTTCGAGGCTGTTAAGCAACGCGTTCCAGTAAGGTTCTTTGGCGCTTTCTCGTTCAGCCAGGGTGCGATCAACAAACGCTCTTCCTTCTGGCGCCCAAAACTTTCCCGTTTTAAATAAATCAAACCACTCCTTGTTCTTACGCACGATTCCAATTCGACCGAGATGAAAAACAACTGCCCTGGCTCCAAGATCGTGGGCACTGCGAATCGTTCGCAGCGAATATTTAACAGCCAGTTGCCGCTCATGTTCATCGATAGCGGAGAGCCAGAAGGCATCGCCACACGCCTTTTCAATTGGCAATATTTCAGGGTGAGGACAATAATTATGCAGGCTGAGAACCTGCAACGAACCATTTTTCAGGCGTCGTGCAATTTTATCAAATGCATCAACAGTCAGACGATAATCCAACTCTACGCCAGGAACACCGGTTTTCGCCAGTTCGTCAATAAGTTGGTCGCCATCGCTGATTTCAGGAGATTTGTAAGCCGTTGAGATACCGAACATTGAATAAGTTTGAAGTTATAATTTTAAAGTTAGACTCATTAAGGATTAATCGGAGAATTTTATTCTGCTATCACCGAATTCTCCAGCACTCCTATTTCATCAATTTCGCAGGTGACAAGATCCCCAGGATGAAGCTCGGAAACGCCCTCGGGTGTGCCGGTTGCAATAATATCGCCAGGCGCAAGCGTCATGTGCCTGGATATAAAATGAACGATTTCCGGAATTTTAAAAATGAGTTGGGAGGTGTTTGCCTGTTGCCTGACTTCCCCGTTCACTTTGAGATTGATATTAAGCTGATGCGGATTTGAGATTGCACCATGAGGAACCAAATAGGGACCAACCGGGCAAAATGTATCAAAACTTTTCGAGCGCATCCAGGGCAATTTATTATTAATATCTTTCATCTGCATCGCTCGGGCGCTGACATCATTGATAATCGTGTAACCAGCCACATATTCATACGCCTTTGATTCGGAGATATTTTTTCCCGCCTGGCTGATAAT
>JALOPY010000173.1 GCA_025453735.1 bacterium
ATTTGCATCAAACATATTTTTCCTTATCTCCTGAAAATTAAATCCCAAATTCGCGATCATAAGCTCCAAACATGACCGTCACCTGCGAGGTGACGGTCACGTTTGCTACGACTAAATCTTTTTCAGAATACTCATGATCTTCAATCTCCACACCATCCAGATCGCCTCCCGAATAATTTTCTTCGACATTTTTGAGCTGCCAGCTTCCCGATCCGAGAAGACGATGGGGATTTCACAAATCTTGAATCCTTTCTTCCATGCTTTAAAATTCATTTCGATCTGGAATGAATAGCCATCCGAATCGACTTCATCAAGATTGATCGCTTCTAATACTTCACGGCGGAAGCATTTGAAGCCGCCGGTGCAGTCCTTGATCGGCAAGCCGGTAATAACCTGGGTGTATTTATTGGCGCCAACACTTAACACCAGCCGAGTGAGCGGCCAATTAATGACATTGACGCCGCATTTATATCGTGAGCCAATCACCAGATCGCATGTTTTTATGGCTTCTAAAAAATTGGGGATCTCGTCGGGATCATGGGAAAAATCTGCATCCATCTCGAAAATATAATCATAGTCCCGTTCCAATGCATATTTGAATCCGGCGACGTAAGCAGTTCCCAATCCGGTTTTTCCGGGTCGTTTCAAGAGATGGACGTTGGGTTCATCGTGTGATATTTTTTCAACAATTTTCCCAGTTCCATCCGGAGAGTTATCGTCAACCACGAGAATGTCCAGTCCACGGATTCCTTGAAAAAGAATGCGATCAATTATCTGTTCGATATTTTGCGCTTCATTATAAGTCGGAATCACCACAATCGCTTTCATCCAGTATCTGATCCTTTAGCTTTGTTCGTTCTTTTTGTTTTTTTCGGAATAGCGGCTTGAGACGAAAATTGAGTCGAACATCGATTAGAAAAATATAAATTTTTTATCCTGTTTTCTCATGTGTTTCAATCCTTCCTCGATATTGGACATTTTGATGCCCAATTCCGTTTCTGCTTTATCGAGAATGAAGCCAGACTTTAAGGGACGTGGCGCATTTTGATTTAGCTCCGGCGTTGTTATCGAAGCGATCAAATTTTTATTGAGCTTGAAAACTTCAGCAATTTTTAACGCGCAATTGTAGCGGTCAATTGTCTCGCTGCCAGAGATATGAAACAGATCCCATTTTTTTTGTTCAATAATTTGAATAATGGCATGGGCCAGGTCATCAGCCAGAGTGGGATTGCCAAATTGATCGGTAACGATTTTCACTGGTTCGCCTTTTTTGAGTTTTTCAATTAGCCAGGTCACAAAGTTGGGACGCACATTGGTTCCCGATCCGTAAAGCACCATAGTTCGAACCGTCGCGTGCTCGACTTCCATGGCGATTAAAATATTTTCACTCGCTAATTTTGATTTGCCATAATAGCCGAGCGGTTGGGGGATGTCCTCCTCAGAATATGGTCCGCTTTGCCCGTCAAAAACATAATCGGACGAGAGATGAACAATTTTCGTCCCGGTTTTTCGAGCGGCATAGGCAATGTTATCCACCGTTTCGACATTAAGTTTCCAGCACAATTCCTTTTGAGTTTCACAGCCATCAACGTCTGTCATCGCCGCCGTATTTACAAGATATTGGGGATGATAGCTCAGAATCAACTCTTTCACTGATTTCCGTATCGTCAAATCGAGCTTGCGATAATCAAATTTAATTTTTCGATTAAAGGGTTCATCATGAAGATCAATCCCCAGTATCTCATATTTAGAATGCGCTTGTTCACATATTTTTTGACCAAGCAATCCATTTACTCCAGTGATGATGAGTTTCTCCATCCGGGTTCCTTTTATTGATTCTAATTTGCAGTACAGGAATTTCAAATTATCAAATAAAAAAAACAAAAAAACCTACAAGGAGCAACGGAGCAAAATGAGGTTCTCGGAGTTTTTGTTGAAGGCATTCATGGACGGCTAAAAGCCTCCGCTGAAACTCTGCTTTCTCTATGGCTCTTTGTAAGGAATGAATGAAAAATGAACCAACGAACTTTATCGTTGATTTTTTAAGCAGCTTAATTTGAACAGCTCCTCGGTCCCCCGGATCGTGCAATTGATACCGGCAATCGAATTTGCGTAATGCGTTGCTGCGACAATATCCTTCGAATGAAAATAATGCTGCAAAAATCCCGCAGCGAAAGCATCGCCGCAGCCGGTAACATCGACCACATTAGCGACCGGTCGAGGTGGAATTTCAAAATTTATAGACTCCGCTCCGTTCCTGTAGAACAGCAGCGAGCCTTTGGAGCCGCGCGTGATATGAAAAATTTTTATATTTTTATTGATGACTTCATTTCCAAATTGAATCAGGCTATGTTTTGTTGCGCTCTGATTCCGGGAAAGCGAAATCGCCTCAGCTTCATTCATTTGCAGAACATCGACGCCGCGAATCCACTCCTCCCAATTCGGCAACTTTCGCAGCACTCTCAAACCATTCTCTGCAATATCCAGGGAAAGGCTATGAAAATCCATGAAGATCAACCCTGGTGTCTGTTCACAAAATTGCTGGAATGTTTCGAGCGATAATTCAAAGCCGGTGATAAAATTCACCAGCCAGACATCCATCGAGCCAATCTTCCCGATATCTTCAAGCTGAAGCGGGGGGAAGCGATTGGATAAAAATTCATTCCTTTGTTCTGCATTTTGATAAATCAATTTCACCGCAGTATTGTTCTGGGCAATCTTTTTAACGCCGTCAAAGCGAATACTTTGGTATTGCGATAATCGGCTCAGAATCTCATCATAAATGTCTTGCCCAAGGTAACAAACCGGATAAATTTGATCATCTTTGGCTGCCAGGTTGCCCAAAATTGACAGCGTATAAAAAATTCCACCAATGCTATTTATCTCAGTCGCATCTGCAGAATAAATTTGATCTTTGACAATTGTCCCAATGATGCCGATTTTCATGAGTTGCTGATCATTCCAATATTAATGATAGGGATAAAAAATGTAAAATAACAATGACAACACGCTCAACACCCACATGCCAGGATGCACCTGGCGCCACCTGCCAGAAAATATTTTGAATATTGGGTAGAGAACAAATCCGGCAGTCATCCCGATTCCTATATTATAAGTAAAGCTCATTAATACAATGGTGCCGAACGCCGGAATCAATTCGCTATAATCCGAAAAATCGATTCTTTTTATTGGCTCCAGCATAAACAGCCCTACGATGATTAGCGCAGGTCCATAAGCAAAGGATTGAATCGCTGTCAAAAATGGGGAGAAGAATAGCGCCAGAAGAAACAATAACGCCGTCACCACAGAAGCAAAACCGGTTCTTCCTCCCGCTGCAATTCCCGCAGCAGATTCGATATAAACTCCGCTGGTCGTGGTTCCCAGCAGCGCTCCCAATACGGTGGATAACGAATCTACCAGCATCGGCTTCTCAATTTCTGGTAGATTTCCTTTCTCATCCAATAAGTTTGCCCGCGCCGATACTCCGATCAGTGTTCCCATCGTGTCAACAAAGTCCATCACAAAAACTGTGAGGATCACGGCAAAAAAGCCCCAGGTCAATGCGCCTGCGATATCAAGCTGCAAAAAAATTGGCGTGATGCTCGGAGGCAGGCTGATAAATGAATCTGGAATTTTCGCAATTTTAAAAATATATGATAACAAAGTAACAATAAGAATTCCGATCAGGATCGCGCCGCGAACGCGCAATAAAAGCAACACACCAATAAAAATGACACCAAAGATTGCTAACAAAACAGCCGGTTCAGAAATCATCCCCAATTTTACCGGGGCGCCTGGCATCCCGATGGATACGATCCCGGTTTCATTCAGTCCAATAAACGTCAGAAACAAACCGATTCCGACAGCAAAACTGTACTTTAAGCTTTCAGGAATGGCTTCGACCAGCCAGGTTCTGATTCGAGCCAGGGTCAATATTGTAAATAAAACACCGCCGATAAAGATGGCGCCGAGCGCGGTCTGCCAGGAATATCCGAGAACTTTTACAACCGTAAAAGCAATAAAGGCGTTTTCTCCCATATATGGCGCGATTGCGAAAGGTCGTTTCGCATAGATACCTAAAAATAGCGTTCCAAAAAACGCCGTTAAAATCGTTGCCACCATTGATGGTCCACGGGGGATTCCTGCCGCTTCCAGGATCGCAGGATTTAAAATGATGATATACGCCATCGTGATGAATGTCGTGATCCCCGCGGTAATTTCTTTGCCGTAGCTGGTCTGATATTCCTCGAATTTGAAAAATCGCTTCATCGCCATTTCTCCTTAATGGAATTGCTCGAATAGTTTGGTGCTATATCCCAGCTCCACCAATAGCGGCATCGCTTCATACTCGATCGGAACTTCCAATCCAATCCGCTTCATTTTTTCCACATTTTGAAACACAATCTTGGGATGATCATCAAAAATAATAGTTCCTTTTTCCATAATGATCAAACGATCGGCCTGCAATGCTTCTTCTGGAATCTGGGTAATCAGAATCATCGTGATTTGATCGATGGTTGCCTTCGCTGCATTGTCTGATTTTATTTCTGCGAGCAGCGTCAGCAGTTCTCTCCTCCCTTTCGGATCTAGCATCGATGTTGGCTCATCCAAAACCAGGTATTTCGGATTCATCGCCAGCACGGATGCTACCGCGACTCGTTGTTTTTCCCCACCGGAAAGCAGGTGTGGCGGATAATTACGATAGCGAGTGAGATCGAATCGATCGAGGATCGATGTCACGACCTGGTGAATCGTCTCCATCGGGACGCCAAGATTCTCCAGTCCAAAAGCAATTTCCCTTTCGACCGTAGTCGAGACGATCTGATTATCCGGATTTTGAAAAACCATACCGACTTTTTTCCGGATCGAAAGGATATTTTGTTCATCGCACGTGGCTAAGCCATCAATCACAATTTCACCAGCTTGTGGAATTAACAACGCGTTCAAGCAGCGCGCCAATGTTGTTTTGCCGCTGCTATTATGCCCCATGATAGCCACATATTCGCCCTCCCGGATCTGGAGATTGACCTGGTGCAGGGCGGGAATTTTTTCGGCGCCATGCGACTCGTATGAATAGCTGATGTTCTGAATATCGATCATGCGTATTTTTATTTCAAGATAAAAGCCTTCCGGGTTAATTCCGGAGAGTGACCTACATTCTCCAAAATAAAAGCCTGACGGCTGAATTCCAACAGAGATTATTCTCCCATGATCTGGACAATGACCTCACGATTGCGCGGTCGATTATCGAAATCAGTAACCACGATCTGCTGCCACGTCCCCAACAACATTCGTCCATCGTTGAACGGAACAGTAACTGAACAACCCAACAGTGCAGCCCGAACATGGGCAAAGCCATTGCCATCATGCCACGTCGCATCATGATGGTAGCGCGCATCCATCGGGGCAATTTTTTCAAACGCATCGGGCAAATCCTGCAGCAAACCAGGTTCATACTCGATAGTTGTTACGCCAGCCGTTGAGCCAGAGATAAAAATCGTAACAGTTCCAGAATTAATGCCAGATCGATGAATTGCTTCAGCCACACGCGATGTGACATCGATAATATCAGTAAATCCTTTGGTCGATAGTGAAATATAATCAGTGATTACTTTCATGTCTTTCAATCACATTTGGTCATATCGATAAATTGCTGGTAGCGACTCTCAATCTCATGTTGCGAAAGATTTACCAATTTTTCCAGGCTAAATTTTTCCACGCAAAACGAAGCCAGGGTACTGCCGTAGATCACCGCTTTTCTTAAATTTTTATTGGAGAAGTCATCCACCTTTGCCAGGTACCCGACAAATCCGCCTGCAAAAGTATCGCCTGCGCCAGTCGGATCCTGAACTTCTGGTACGGGAAATGCTGGCGCCCAGAAGTAATTGCCATTTTCGACCAACAACGCGCCATGCTCACCTTTTTTGATAACGAGAATTTTCGGACCCATCTGCTGTATTATTTTTGCTCCGGCGAACAGGTCTGGCGTTTCTGCCAGTTGCCTCACATCTGCTGTATTATTTTTGCTCCGGCGAACAGGTCTGGCGTTTCTGCCAGTTGCCTCACTTCCGAATCATTGACAATCAAGATATCAATGCGATTCAAAACTTCCCGCAGCGAATCTGGCGTTCCTTCAATCCAGAAATTCATGGTATCCATGACCACCAGTTTGGGACGACTCATTTTTTGCAAAACTTTCAACTGGAGATCGGGTTGGATATTCGCCAAAAATAAATATGGCGTGGTCTTGAAACTTTCCGGCAAAACAGGATCAAAATCCTCAAAAACATTCAGGTGAGTAAACAATGTCTCTCGCTGGTTGACATCAAAATCATATCTGCCGCCCCAGCGGAACGTTTTGCCCGGCTTGGTCACCAGTCCATCAAAATTGACTTTGCGCTGTTTTAAAAATTCAATTTGCTCATGGGGAAAATCCTCCCCAACCACAGCCACGACATTGACATCTGTGAAATAGCTGGCAGCAGCACTAAAAAAAGTGGCTGATCCGCCGATGGCGTCAGTAACTTTACCGAATGGTGTTTCCACCGTATCCAAAGCGACTGAGCCAACTACCAAAACACTCATAACTTGCTCCTGTGTTGTATATTCTATGAATGAATGAAGTTACGTTTACATAGAAAAACCTTATGGAACGCGGATCGAACCGATTGAACGGATAAGACCGGATTTTTGATCAAGAAGCATGAGACGCAAAATGAAAACTAATAGGCAACATTTTCTGACCTCTTTCATCTCATGTTTTGTGCGGAACCTCCGCGCATATCCGTGTCATCAGCGTCTTCCGCGTTCTAAAAAAAGAATCACATCCGCTCGGGTGCGGTGATTCCCAGAATTTTCAAGGCATTCGCAAAGACGATTTGCGTCGTTTTGCAGATCACGAGTCGCGCTTTGCTCAATGGAATATCTTCAGTGACCACGCGATGAAAATGATAAAAACGATGGAATGTCGCTGCCAGCTCCAGCAGATAGTTGGTCAAGCGATGCGGCTCCCAGAATTGCGCTGATTTGGAAATCACATCCGGATATTGGAGCAGCTTCTGGATCAATTGCTTCTCCTCATCTTTATCGATAAGTTTCAGATCTGCGTTTTCATCGAATGCAATTCCCTGATCCTCGGCAAATTTGATGATATTAAAAATTCGGGCATACGCATATTGAACATAATAGACAGGATTTTCGTCCGATTGTTTTTTTGCCAGATCGATGTCGAAATCCATGTGACTGGAGCACTTTCGATTCACAAAGAAAAATCGCGCGGCATCGACACCAACCTCCTCGATCACCTCCTGCATTTCGATGATCCGGCCGGCCCGTTTCGACATTTTGACGACTTCGCCACCGCGAAGCAGGTTCACCTGTTGGACGATTTCCACAGCAAAGCTATCCTTCGGATAACCTAACGCCTGCAAAGCTGCCTTCATCCGGGGAATATAACCGTGGTGGTCTGGTCCCCAGATGTCGTATAATTTTTCATAGCCCCGCTGATATTTATTTCGATGATACGCAATATCGACTAAAAAATAAGTCGGCTCGCCATCGCTGGTCACGAGCACCCGATCTTTTTCATCGCCGAACTGGGACGAACGAAACCAAATTGCGCCCTCATTTTCATAAGAAAAACCATTGTTCTTGAGCTCGTTTAAAACATCGAGATGGTCTTTCTGGTCGCGCAATCGACTTTCAGGAAACCAGATCTGGAAAAAAACGCGATACTCTTCCATGCTCTTTTTTTGTAGTTGCAGCATTTTTTCCAATGCGATTTGCGAAAGCTGCTGCTGGCGCTGCTCGAGATTCATAGCAACAAACTGATCACCAATTTCGTCGGCAATCACCCTGGCTAAATCTTTGATGTATTCCCCATGATAGCCTTCTTCCGGAAATTCTTCTTGTCTGCCAAAATGCGCCATGTATCGTGAACTGACAGATGCGCCCAGTAACCGAACTTGTCTGCCCGCATCATTAATATAATATTCCCGATCAGCGTGATAGCCAACCGCTGCATAAAGATTTACCATGACATCACCGATGGCAGCCGCTCTGGCGCTGACGACATTCAGAGGTCCGGTCGGATTCGCGCTCACGAATTCAACCTGGACTTTGATCCCGTTTCCCCAATCGCTGCATCCGAATCGATGGCTGGCTAAATTAATATCCTTCAGCGCCTGGCGATAGTATTCCCATCCCAGGTAGAAATTGATAAAACCGGGACCCGCGATCTCAACCTTCTCGATGATACCGGGCTCAAAATTTAAATTTTCAGTGAGTTCCTG
>JALOPY010000174.1 GCA_025453735.1 bacterium
GGATGATGCTGATCTGATTTTGGTCGGCTATGGAATCGTGTCGCGATTGCTGCAAAATGTCGCTGAAACGCTTCGGGGCGAGGGCAAGAAAGTCGGCTTGTTCCGTCCCATAACTTTATTCCCATTTCCGAGCAAGCACATTACAGAACTTTGTGATATTACGGAAAAATTTTTGGTAGTCGAGCTGAGCAATGGACAAATGGTGGATGATGTTCGCCTGGCTGTGAACGGCAGGAGGGAAGTGAATTTTTATTCCAGAATGGGCGGAGCCATTCCAACGGTTGAAGAATTGGTGAAAGAAGCGAGGAAATATATCGAGTAAGGCTTAGCGCACTAAAAGTGACAAAAGTTTAAAGTGTCTAAAGTGACCTAAAGTTGTCAATTTGAAGTGAGCAGATTTAAAGCATTTAAATTTTGCATGAAAACAAAGGTCTGATCTGAAATATTATTGAGCAGTTAGACTGCAAAACAATGACTCAACATAAAGTCACAGAGCGGGCACAAAGGACACAAAGCTAAACAAGCAAAAATTAATTTAATCTTCCTTTGAGCGCTTCGAGGTTTTTTAGTGCCTTTGTGTTGAAGATTTTTTTTCGACGAAGGAGCTAAGATGAAAGCACAAGTTATCAAGAAACCAAAAACTTTTTATGATAAATTTGAGCGAAAGGGCAAGACAAACCAGGAGACAACACATTACTGTCCAGGATGTGGGCACGGCAATATTCATAAGATCATCGCTGAGACTCTGGATGAATTTAATGCTGCAGATCGGACAATTTTTGTCTCCCCGGTTGGGTGTTCCGTGTTTGCTTATTACTATTTTAACGTCGGCAATATTCAAGCCGCGCATGGACGAGCGCCAGCCGTGGCAACAGGCTTGAAACGGGCCAATCCGGAAAGTATTGTAATTTCCTATCAGGGAGATGGCGATCTGGCTGCAATCGGCGGCGCCGAAATCATCAACGCTGCCAATCGCGGTGAGGCGATCACGGTTATTTTCGTGAATAATGCAATTTATGGAATGACCGGCGGTCAGATGGCGCCAACCACACTGGTGGGTCAACGAACAACGACCAGTCCTTACGGCAGAAAACCATCTAATGAAGGTTATCCGATTCGGATGAGCGAAATTATCAGCACGCTGGAAGCGCCCATCTATGTGGAGCGTACAGCAATGGTCGATTTCAAGACCATCAGCAAAACCCGACGCGCTATTCGAAAAGCGCTCAAAAATCAAATCGAAAATAAAGGCTTTTCTTTTGTTGAAGTTCTATCTCCGTGCCCCACAGGTTGGAAAATGTCGCCTGTCGAATCGCAAAAATGGATGCAGGAAAATATGATGACCTATTTTCCGGTTCAGGTTTTCAAAGATGTTTCAGACAAAGCTGATCCCCGGCTTATCGACCACAAAGAGTATTCTGATCGGGAAGTCCAGGAGATTTTAGGATTTCTGGAATTAGGAGAACGAAAAGAAGTTCAAGATGATTTCTTAAAAAAATTTCCGGAACAGAAATTAAAGATCGCGGGCTTCGGAGGACAGGGAGTTTTAACTGCGGGCGTTATTTTAGCCGCCTGCGCCATGGATCAAAATCTGCATGTGAGTTGGATTCCATCTTATGGTCCGGAAATGCGGGGCGGAACCGCGAACTGCAGCGTCATTCTTTCCAATAAAAGAATTGGATCGCCGTTGACAACCAATCCCAACGTGTTGATCGCCATGAATGGACCATCATTAGACGCATTTGAAGATACTGTGACGAAAGATGGCTTGATTATTGTGAACTCCTCGATCATCGATCGCAAAGTCCATCGCAAGGACGTCAAAGCGCTTTATATTCCTTTGACTGAAATGGCGTCAAATTTAGGATTGACCGCAGTGGCAAATATGGTCTGCATTGGCGCTTACCTCGAATACACAAAGATTATGGATTACACTGTCGTATTTGACGCAGTCAGAAAAACATTGAAGAAGAAGAAATTTTTCGAGATGAATACCAAAGCAGTTGAAATGGGTGTCAAGTTTGTGAGAGAGAATTATTCGTAACAAAAATTGTCGGGTGATAGGGTTTGGGATTAATGGAGCAATGGAGTTTTGGAGGAATGGATTATTAAAATGAAATAATCCCGACGCATTTGCTCCAGCGCTGCATTGGCTCATTTTTTTCTGTTGGAACTTTTAAAAATAACAATACGTTGAATAGTCATGCTTTTATCGTAGAAACAGCGGACATACACAATTTACTGGAATTTGTACTCACTGAATGAACGACTTAGAAAAAATATTACAAGCAGAAATTTTACCTTTAGTAAATAAACCGGGACGATACGCCGGAAACGAAATAAATGTAATTAGAAAGGATTGGTCAAAAGACCCAGTCAAGTTTGCGTTAATATTTCCTGATCTGTATGAGATTGGAATGTCGCATATTGGTTTTGAGATTTTGTATCATATTTTAAACCAGGAAAGCTTTGTCGTTGCCGAACGCGCGTATGCGCCGGCAGCAGATATGGAAGAGAAACTACGTTCCCGTGGATTACCCCTGTTTTCGTTAGAGTCAAAACAACCATTAAAAAATTTTGACATCCTCGGATTTACGTTGCAATATGAGCTCCAGTTTACCAATGTGCTAAATATTTTAGACCTGGCTAATATTCCAATTCTATCGCAAGATCGCGGAAATGAAACGCCGCTGGTGCTTGCAGGAGGTCCTTGCGCTTTTAATCCGGAGCCATTAGCGAATTTTATTGATGCGTTCGTGATTGGTGATGGGGAGGAAGTCGTCAAGGAAATTGTAAGTCTATTTAGAGATGAAAAAAAACAAGGAGGTTCCAGGGATGCACTGTTGCATCGTTTAGCTCAAGTGCCGGGCATTTACGTTCCGAAATATTACCAGGTTCACTATGATAATGCCAATAAGAACGTGACGGCAATTAAGCCACTTGAACAGAAATTTGCAGAACAAATCATCGCTCGGACCGTCGATCAGCTAAAACCTGAATATTATCCTGCGAAACCCCTGGTCCCGCTGATTGAAACGACGCATGATCGATTTTCAGTTGAAATCATGCGGGGATGCACGCAAGGCTGTCGATTTTGCAATGCAGGATTTATTTATCGACCGGTACGTGAGAGATCCGTCGATGAGCTTATCAACCATGTTACGACCGTCATTCAAAACACGGGATATGATGAAATTTCACTGGCTTCCTTATCGACGTCAGACTATAGTCAGCTCAGCGCGCTGCTAAATCGTCTGACGCGTGTCCTTGAGCCGCAGATGGTGAACATTTCATTCCCGTCGTTGCGGACTGAAACTTTTTCCCTGGAAATGGCAAGGTACGCCAGAAAAGTGAAAAAGTCGGGTTTAACGTTAGCGCCGGAAGCAGGAACAGAACGATTGCGAAGGGTCATCAATAAAACCAATAGCAACGAAGACCTGCTTCGTGCGATTCAAATCGCGTTTAATGAGGGCTGGGATAAAGTTAAGCTTTATTTTATGATTGGACAGCCCGGAGAAACAACCGAAGACCTTGATGGCATCGCGAAATTAATTCATGACGTCATCAAGCTTTCCAATAAATATCGACGAACCTCGATTCATATTTCTGTTTCTCCATTTTCACCCAAACCGCACACGCCGTTTCAGTGGGTCGCGCAGGACACGATTCAAGAGCTAAACGAGAAGATTCGCTACCTGAGAAATAAGCTGCCGAACAGCGAGAAGATCAAATTGAATTGGCGGGAGCCTGAGGTCTCAGTTCTCGAAGGGATTATTGGCAGGGGGGATCGACGTCTCGGCGATGTCATTTATCAGGCATGGAAATCAGGAGCGAAATTCGACGCCTGGGGCGACCAATTTAAAAATGAGCTCTGGGTGCAAGCGTTCCAGGATTGCAGTATCGATACAGCTTATTATACGCGTCAGCGCGAGCTGGACGAAACATTGCCCTGGGATCACATTTCAAAGGGGGTCAGCAAAGACTTTTTGAAAAAGGAGTATCAATGGGCGCTTGAGGGGCGTACCACTGCGGACTGTCGCCAAAGTTTTTGCAACGCGTGTGGCATGATGTCACAACCAGTCTGCGAGGAAATACTCTATCAAAAGCCAAAGCCGGTGGAGCTCACAACCGTTGCAGCTCCAGCGATCCAGGCTGACGACCAAGCTTCCCAGGAATACGGTCGCTCGTTGAAGCGGATCAAAACCGTAACGGAACCCGCAATTCGCGCGTTCCGGGTGAGGTATGAAAAGCGAGAGCCGATTCGGTTTACTTCGCACCTGGATTTAATCCGCATTTTTGAGCGGGCGTTTCGCCGGGCAAATATTAAACTGGCATTCTCCCAGGGATTTCATCCACACCCAAAAATTGCTTATGGTCCGCCATTAACCGTTGGTTTCACCAGCGATGCTGAATATATGGATGTGCATTACATGCGTGATTCGGAACAGGATATTAAAACATCTCTAAATAGAAATTTACCCGAAGGGCTGCGAATCTTAGAAATTCGGAGCTTATACGGAAAACACCAATCGCTTGCATCAATCATCAATCGTGCTGAGTATGATGTAATCCTGTCAAAACCTTTTGACCAATCCTATCTTAATACTCGTATCAGAGAATTTTTTGAACGGGAACAACTCGTGATCGAACGACAACGAACGGATGGGCTGCACCAGATCGACATTCGTCCTTTTGTCGCATCGATCTCGGTCGATGAACAAAATGGAATTCTCCATTTTTCATTGAATATTATTAAAGGCAGCACCGCTCGCATTCAGGAAATTCTCGGCGAATTGCTCTCCTTAACCGATGATGAGGTAGCTCTCTGTCGGATTCATCGAAGCAATTTACTCATTCAATATGGGGATGTGAAAGCTACCCCAATGGAAGTTTAGCCAGGCAGAACCTTGATCGCTTCTAACATGCTGGAATTTTCGAGCAGTGATTCACAAGCGTCTCGTTCTGGCAGGCTAAATATTCTCAAATTATTATAACAATAAAACTGCCAGTTAAGATAGGAAAATATGAAATATGACAAAAGAAATTATTATTAACGCGTCGATGGGCGAGACGCGAATCGCCATTCTTGAGGAAAAAAGACTGGTTGAGTTGTTTGTTGAAAAGCCCGACCGCGAGCGAATGGTAGGCGACATCTATTTAGGAAAAGTTGTCAACGTGGTCAAAGGAATGCGCGCTGCTTTTGTGAATATCGGGCATAAGCAGGATGCATTTTTACATTTTTCGGATATTGGAGAAACGTTCTCTACCGTCAGCTCGATGGTCGATCGTGATGAAGATAATAATCATGTGGAACAAAGTTTCCGTCCCGATCAAATCAAAGTGGGACAGGAAATTTTGGTTCAAATCATCAAAGAGCCGATCAGCACCAAAGGGTCGAGGTTGACCACAGAAATTTCGATCCCCGGTCGGTTTACTGTTTTGGTGCCCAATTCTACAATCGTCGGAGTATCGAAAAAAATCGATAGCATCAAGGAACGGCGTCGGCTGCGGAAACTTGCAAAAAGCGTGCAACCCCAGGGCTTTGGCGTGATTGTTCGCACCGTGGCAGAAGGGCGCGATGATGATGTTCTGAAAAGCGATATTTATTCGCTCCTCAAGGTCTGGAATAAACTCGAAAAAAAATTAAAGAACAGCAAACCGCCCATGCTGATCTACAAAGACATGGGGATGCTATCCAGTGTGATTCGTGATCTTTTCACCAGCGATGTCGAACGGCTGGTTGTGGATTCCAGCAAGCTCTATCGCGAAATCGTGTCGTACTTAAAAGAGGTGGGATATAGCTTGATAAAATCGGTGGAATATTATAATAAACGCAATCCAATTTTTGACTTTTACGGCATCGAGTCAGAAATTGAAGCAAGTTTGGCAAGAAAGGTGTTGATGAAAAGCGGCGGCTCCATTGTTTTTGACCAGACTGAGGCGCTAGTCGCCATCGATGTGAACAGCGGCAAATTTATCGGGCACAAGGATCATGAGCAGAATAAGCTGCCACCGAGATCGCCAGGCAATTGCGGCTGCGAGACCTGGGAGGAATTATCGTCATCGATTTTATTGATATGCGAGATGAACGAAATAAAAGACGACTGCATGAAGAATTTAAAAAAGAATTACGAAAAGATCGCGCCCAGGCAAATATCACACCGATCAGTGAATTTGGCTTAATTGAAATGACCCGAGAAAGGATTCGCCCCAGCCTGTTATTTACATTCAGTGAAACCTGTTCCACCTGTAAAGGATTGGGCAGGATTACAGCAAAAGGCACCGTTCTGACAAAAATCGAGCGCTGGGTGAAACGCTTCAAAGCGACTTCAAGGGACCGAAGAATTAAATTAGTGACCCATCCGGAAATAAAAAAGTTCCTTACTGACGGCATTCGTAATCCGATTCGCCGAATAATGTGGAATCAGCGCATTCTGATCGATCTGCAGGAAGATGTAAATTTGGAAAGCGATGAATTTCATTTTTACTCGCATAAAAATAATGTTGATATTACTGAAAAATTTAACTCTTGACAAAGATAATAAAAATTATTATATTATCGGCGCTTAGAAATTTTGAATTGAACAGTTTGTTTGGAGGATATTTTCATGTATGCTGTTGTTGAAGTTGGAGATAGGCAATTTAAGGTTGCAAAAAATGATGTGATTCTTACCCCGAAAGTAACCGGGGAAGTCGGAAATTCGATTGAATTTGACCGCGTGATGCTAATTTCAGATGAATCGGGTTTGAAGATCGGTAATCCGACGATTAAAGGTGCCCAGGTGAAGGCATCGATCGTTAATTTTGGACGAGCAAAAAAAGTCATCATATTTAAAAAGAAACGTCGCAAAGGCTATCGGGTGAAAAACGGTCATCGACAGGATTTTACTCGATTGAAGATCGAAGATATTGTGATAAATTAAAAATGATTTTGGAGGTCAGATATTATGGCGCATAAAAAGGGTGTCGGAAGCTCGAAAAATGGACGTGATAGCAATCCCCAGATGCGGGGAGTAAAACGCTTTAGCGGACAGCGCGTGAGTGCCGGGAGCATTCTGGTTCGTCAATGTGGAACAAAAATTCATCCAGGCGCGAATGTTGGCGTCGGCAATGATTACACGCTATTTGCCAAAGTTGATGGCATTGTGAAATATACAACACGAGGAGCTTCTAAAAAAGTTGTTCACGTTCTGGATGCGTGATAAAAAAATGGAGCCTGATAGATAGTGGTCGATTGGCGTCGCTTCACACCTGCCGACTTCGAATATGACTTTGAACGAGATGAGCTTGCTACTCATCATGTCACTTTCGATGAAGCAATAGAATGTTTCTTCTCTGACTTTGAGATACGAAGGAATAAATCTTACCGTGATCGATATCAGTTGATTGGAACAACTATCGGGGGACGCAGACTAAAAATTATTTTTCAACTCAAGCCAGGCAACATCGTTCGAATCATAACAGGATGGATGATATGAGAACGGAAGATAAGACTAAAAAGTCTCTTTCTGAACAAGAAATTGATCAGATTGTGGCAGCCCAGGCTGATAATGATTCAGCGTGGGAGCGTCCTGTTTATGTTCAAAGCGCGAAGCCAGCTTCAGTAGCTATTCCTGCTGATCTTGCTTCACGTGCTGCTTTCCTGGCTCGACTGCACCGCAAGAAAAATGTCGAGGAGTGGCTACAATTGATAATTCAGGAACGAGTGGAGTTGGAAGAAGCCGCTTTTGTCGGAATGAAACAAGACCTTGCCGTAAAGGCTAATTAAATTTATATGCTAAGCAGATGGTATGGTTTAATGAATTGATTTCCCGCACGTAAATGTTTTGGACCCAGGTATGAGATTTTTAATTTTTAAATAATTTAAGCTATGTAAAATAATACTAAAAGAGGGAGAACAATATGGCGAGAAAAAAAATTGCGTTAGTTGGCGGCGGACAAATTGGCGGTATCTTAGCTTTGTTAGTTGCCCAGCGAGAATTAGGCGATGCTGTCGTTGTTGAAATTCCGGAACGAGAAGGAGTGGCAAAAGGCAAAACACTCGATATTTCTGAAGCGACTCCATTGCTCGGCAAAGATGCTAAATTGAGCGGCACTGCCAATTTTGAAGATATGAAAGGCGCTGATGTCGTCATCGTAACTGCTGGAGTTCCGAGAAAACCAGGAATGAGCCGCGAGGATCTGCTGGATGTCAATATCAAAACGATGACCGTAGTGGCACAGAGCGTTCAAAAATATTGCCCCAAAGCGTTCTGTATTATTGTAACCAATCCGTTGGATGCAATGGTCTATTCATTCAAAAAGATCACTGGTTTTCCGAAAAGCCAGGTTGTCGGTATGGCTGGTGTTCTGGATACCGGGCGATTCAATTCATTTGTTGCAATGGAATTGGGTGTATCGGTACAAGACGTAGCTGCTACTGTTCTTGGCGGTCATGGACCAACGATGGTTCCGCTACCCCGCCTGTGCACAGTCGGCGGTATTCCTCTCACCGAACTGTTACCCAAAGACAAGATCGATGCGATTGTCACCCGAACACGTGAAGCAGGCACTGAAATCGTAAAACTGCTCGGCAATGGCAGCGCATTTTTCAGCCCTGCAATTGCTGCCATCGATATGGCAGAATCGTATTTAAAGGATAAAAAACGAATTCTGGCTTGCGCCGCATACCTGGAAGGTGAATATGGCATTAAGGGATATTACATCGGCGTGCCAGTAATCATTGGCGCTGGCGGCGTTGAAAAAGTGCTCGAGTTGAAATTGAACGACGAGGAAAAAGCCATGTTAGCCAGTTCGCTCGATGCCGTGAAAAAGGCGGTTGAAGAAACAAAATTATAATCGCTGTTTTCATGCAATTAAAGATCTGAAATTTATGAGAAACCGAGATAACATCTCGGTTTCTTTTTAGCTATAGATTTCGCAGATTATTTTTGGTAATGTCCCACTCGGAGAAACAGAGGATCATCCGCCAACTGGCGAAGATGTGCCTTAGGCACAAGCAGAGTTTAGGGGGTGAGATAAAATAATTGGGATGTTTTGGATTTTTTGAATGTTTAGGATTAAAAATTTATGAAGTCTCATTGAGTAACTTATTTTCTCTCACCCCCTTTAGCAGAGTTTTGAAACCGCTTGATACGCCCAA
>JALOPY010000175.1 GCA_025453735.1 bacterium
CCAGCCACCGCGTTGCAAATTCGATCTGCCCCAACAGCCCGTGGATTGTCGTACAGAATTTTTAGCTCCAGATTTAGATCAGCGCTGACAACTACCGGCGTAATTTTAAAATATTCTTCAAACACCTGAATGAAAATCGAAGTCAGGTTCGGCACGACTGATGAAATAATTGCGCCACGAGCTTGCTTGATTTTTATCTTGTGAGATTCAAATAATGAATGGATAAGAATCCAGCATTCATCCCCGGTACGCGCAATCTGGCTGGATAATCGCCAATGCGCAATCAGCTTGGTCTGTTGATAGATTCCAATCACAACATTCGTATTTCCGATATCGATAGTAATAAGCATCTCGTTCTCCTAAAATCTAATATCGCCTGCCACTATTTTTTTTGTCGCTCCGGATTCTGTTTGCAAGATCAGGCAGCCATTATCATCGATATCCACGAACTGACCCTGGACCTGCACATCATCCTGCATGATGACGATTTCCTTCCCAAACTGAGGACACCTCTTTTTCCATTTGCTGACGATTTCGTTCAAGCCATAAGTGGCAATAGATTTATAATTTTGTTCCAGACAATACAATACCTCGGCTAATAGCTCTGCCCGATCGATGCGACTGTTATAATTTTGGCGCAATGAAGTCGCCTGGTGTTGGTACTGTTCGGGAAACTCATCAGGTTTTTGGTTCACGTTAATCCCAATGCCAAGGATAATAAATTTCACTTTGCCATTTTCAAATTCGACCTCCGAAAGAATGCCGCAAAACTTTTTGCCCTGAAACAGCAGGTCATTGGGCCATTTTAAATCGGGCGTTAGCTTCAATAAATTTTCGACTGCTTCCGCAACGGAAACGCCAGCAAGGTAAGGAAGTAAGCCGGCTTGCGATGATTGAATATCCGGACGCAAGATCAGGGAAAACCACAATCCTTTATAAAACGGCGAATCCCAATCTCGCGATTTTCGTCCTTTTCCTTTGGTCTGCTGTTCCGCAATCACTAAAACGCCTTCGAGATCGCCCTGCAACGCGCGGCGATAAGCAAATTCATTCGTCGAGCCAACGCTCCAGAACGCATAAACCCGGTTGCCCAGCAAGTCAGTTTTAAGCGCGGCTTTGATTCGCTCTTCCGATAAAAGATCAAAACCTGGTCTATCTTTTATCATGGTTGAAAATTCTGCCTTTCATTTTTAAATAAACACCATAATTCATTTTTTAGGATCTGAATTTCAAAGTTTGTGCAAAAAATGCTATCAAAAAAACTTTACAAAGAGCAACGGAGCAAACAGAGACTCATGGAGATTTTTGGGGAAGGATTATTTTGCTCTGATAAAACTCCGTTTAAACTCCGCTGACTCCGTTTCTCATTGTAAAGAAATTTCTTCATTAATCGATAATAGGCTTTTGCCATTTGGCTCTGCTATAGCTTCGCAAATCCTTTCAATCGATAATATTCTCGCTCACGCGGATGGTACGTTCGATGCACCTCCTTCAAGTATTCCCGATCCAGGTGAGTGTAAATTTGTGTCGAAGAGATATCGACATGTCCCAACATTTCCTGAACGGCGCGCAAATCAGCGCCACCTTCAATTAGATGTGTGGCGAATGAATGCCGGAATGTGTGAGGCGAAATCGGCTTCGTGATACCGGATTGCAGCGAGTACTTCCGCAGCAGTTTCCAGAAGCCCATGCGCGTCATTTTATTGCCGCGGTTATTGAGAAAGAGCACATTGTTTGGCTGGAGCGGCTTCGCTAACAGCGGACGGCTGCTCCGGCAATAAGATTCAATCCATTCAATCGCCTGTTCTCCAATCGGGACCATTCTCACCTTTGAGCCTTTCCCAAAAATTCGCACCAGGAATTCATTGAGAAATAGATCAGTTAATTTAACGGAAATCAATTCTGAAACCCGAACTCCGGTACCATACGCAAATTCGAGAAACGCCCGATCTCTTATTCCCAATTTAGTTGTCGTATCCGGCTGATTAATTAATTTTTCCATCTCAAACTGATCCAGAACGACAGGAAGCTTCATTGCCAGTTTCGGCGAATTGATGCTTTCCGTCGGATCAAATTTCAAGATGCCTTCACCGATCAGAAAACGATGAAACATTCGAATGGCTGAAAGATTTCGGGCAATTGACAATGACGATAATCGATCTTTCGATAGCCGGGTCAAGTAAGCTAATACGTCCAGCGGTTGAGCGTTTTCAAGTTGTGTCACGCCTCGCGACATTAAAAAATCAGCATATTTATTGATATCAGAAGCATACGCTTCTATGGTGTTCGTTGCTAAATTTCTTTCAACGATGATAAAATTAATAAAATTTTCAATATGCGCTTCCATACAATTCCTGACAGTGTTTGCTCCTGGGCGAATCGCAGCGCTATGGCTTAAGAACCGACTCAGTCAAAGATAAGGCAATGCCGCTTAGCATGACCTCTGGTCCTAATTTCGTGAAATCTCCGGAGAGAACCGAGCTATCCACGTTGGCGTACATCGAACACCCGACTTCTCGTTCGACGATTAATCCTGTAACTTTGCCGCTTTCGTCATTGAAAAATGTAACTTCATGCAACATTTCACTCATCACAAAGCCTGTGCAAAAATGAAGCTGAAAATGAGTATTGGCTGTGTAAACTGAAATCAGGTTCCCTTTCTTATTCCCAATTGAAATATCAGGATAGATTTCCAGCGCTAATTTTCGGCCTTGTTCTGGCGATTCAAGGGTCAATCGGTAATTATTGCCGCGAAATTTCCACTCACATTGTAATAGCTCCGCGATTTTTTCAATCGCATCTTCGGTAAATATTTTTTTCATTGCTCCCTCGCGTCAAATTACATTCAAAACCCCGACAATATTATCGGGGTCTGCTTTTTTCACTGCTATTGTTACCGGGAACCTTGATAACATTCATTGCTTTTGGTCCCTTTTCTCCCCCAAGCATCTCAAATTCGACTAACGTGCCAGGCGACAAGCTTCGAAATCCCTTTTGTTGAATAATTTCCGAAAAATGAACGAACACTTCCTGACCGCTCTCACTTTGAATATAGCCATATCCCTTGATATCGTCAAACCACTTCACAACACCACGATGCGCCACACTTTTATCCTCCAGGTTAAAAAGTATATTCAATTATATCTTTTTACCCATAGAAATTTTGCAGCTTAATATACTCATTAAGGGTTGCAATGTAACGCGGTTTAGTCATTGCGAGGAGCGAAGCTGAAAGTCCGCCTCTGGATGTTGACATTATTAAACCATGTTTAATAATAAACCTTGATGAGCATATATTGATAATTTATATTGTTGTCAAGATTCTTTTTAAATCCGATTTTCTGAATCGGATTGACAGCAATTGTTGAGCTGCTCAAATGCTGCAACAATATCGTCCTGCTTAAAAATCGCGGTTCCTGCAACGAGCACATTTGCTCCTGAGCGAATGACCACAGGGGCTGTCTGACTATCGATTCCCCCATCGACTTCGAGATAAATAGCTCGATCCTGTGCACGGATCATGTTATCGATTTGAGCTAGCTTGGGAACAATAGCCGGGATAAATTCCTGACCACCAAAACCAGGATTAACAGTCATCGCCAAAATGAGGTCCACTTCTGAAATAATTGGTTCCAGGCAGTGAGCCGATGTCGCGGGATTGAGCGACACTCCGACCCGGGCTCCAACATGTTTGATGAGCTGAAGGGTACGATACAGATGCGCAATCGCTTCCACATGGACCGTGATTAAATCGGCGCCGGCTTCCCGATATTTCGGAATGATAAAATCGGGCTCGTGAACCATCAGATGAACATCAAGAAATAATTTTGTCATTTTGCGCACAGCCGCAATGATGGCAGGACCGAACGTAATATTCGGAACAAAATGACCGTCCATGACATCGATGTGAACCCATTTGGCGCCAGCTTGTTCAATCAAACTTAATTGATGTTTTAAATTTGCAAAATCAGCCGCTAAAATTGATGGGGCAATTATCGCCATAATCCCTGACTCAATATTTTAATTTTCTTTATCTGGTAATTTAGTCACCACCAGGTCTAACGCATCGCCACGGTTCACCTGCTGATCTGCCTCAATTGATTGTTGCACTACAGTTTCCGGTAATAAATCACTTTCATCGCGATATGTAACTTGTCCGACGGTTAGCCCTGCCTGCCTGATGATTTTCTGTGCCTCATTCAGGCTACGACCGACAACATTTGGCACAATGAATTGATCGGGCAGTCGTCCCAGGCTCACCACAACATCAATCGAAGTAGTTAATTTAATTTCAGAACCCGCGGGCACACTTTGACCGGAAACAACACCTTCGTGATAAAATTCTGAATGCTCATAAATTATATTTTTCAATTCCAGCCCCAGGTTGTTAATCATAAAAATCGCATTCCGTTCAGAACGACCGAGCAAGTCCGGCATTTCAATCAGAGGTTCACCTTTGCTAACGACGACATATATACGACGCCCTTTTTTCACCGTCGTGCCCGGTCTTGGATTTTGAGCCATTATCGTTCCAATCGGAAATGTGTTGCTGGGATCGAACTTTTTCGCATCTTCGATAATTTGTGAATCCAAACGTTTCAGTTGATCTCGCGCATCTTCGTAAAAAAGATTTGTTAAATCCGGCACCTGAATTGCCTGACCATGCCGGGTATAAATTGGCATGATAATTTTATCCATGAGAAAATAAAATGCGAGCAAAATTATGAAGCTAATTATCACAACCTTAGCTACCTTATTCCAATCAACCTGTTGCCAATCGATCATTTATCAGCCCTTTCTCATTCCTTTATTAATCGCACTGCAAAAGACCCATCAATTCCATGGCGATGCGGATATGTATAAACGAAGCCCGAAGCATTTACTACTGTCGATGAAACATATTTGCTTGCAGGTTCAATGGTAAAATCCTGATGCTTAGTTAAGAATTGCTCGATTATATGCTCATTTTCTTCCGGCTCAATGGTACAAGTACAGTAAACAAGGATGCCGCCAGGTTTTAAAATCCTCACTTCATTCGTCAACAAATCGTATTGCAATCGCGAAATTTGCTTAATCTGAGTGAGCGTACGTTTCCAGCGCAAATCCACACGCTTTGCCAGCACGCCCAAACCAGAACATGGCGCATCGAGGATCACTTTATGAACAGGATCGCATGAAAATGTTGCGCCATTTGCCTGGATTAATCGAATAGATTTTAACCCCAATCGTTGAACATTTTGTTCCACCAAATTAAGCCGGGTTTGATTGACATCTACCGCGATGATCTCAGCTCGATCCCCGGACAATTCCGCCAAAAACGTGGACTTGCCGCCTGGCGCAGCGCAGAGGTCAATTATTTTTTCGCCTGGCGCTGGATCTAACAATTTGCACGCCAGTCCCGCGCTCACATCCTGAATCGAAAACAGCCCGTGTTGAAAAGGTTGAAAATTATTCAGATCGGGAAGCTGTTTCGCTGCTAAAAAATTTTCAAGATATTCCGATTTAGTTGCTTCGATTTCGCTTTGCAATAGTAAATCTTGCAATTCATTCGCTGAGGTTTTCAGAGAATTGACCCGAATCGATAGCCTCGGACTGGTGTTATTTGCCTTGCAAAAAGCAATCGTTTCTTCCATCCCAAACCGATCGATCCAGCGACCGACCATCCATTCGGGATGCGAATGCATGACCGCAATTGATTGAACTGGCTCGGTTGCGATGTCGGGAAAATGAATAGGTCGTTGTCCCCGCTGAAATGTCCTGAGTATTGCATTTGTTTTTTTCCCCCAGTAATCGCTTCCTTTCAGTTTTGCTAATTCCACCGCTTCATGAATCACAGCATAAGCAGGAATTCGATCCATAAAAATTAGCTGGTAAAAAGCGCTTTCCATAACATAGCGAATTGGGTGGGGAGCTTTCGCGTAATCCCCCAGGAAAAATTGTGTTGCGATCCAATCGAGCCGTTTGCGCCAGCGAATTACGCCGAAAAA